>NZ_JBEAFH010000054.1:0-130390 GCF_040061575.1 Klebsiella sp. CB_Kp196 | reverse complement strand
AGATACCCCACAGCCCCGAAAAAAAGCCAGTCAGTTGCTTAACTGACTGGCATTACAGCTCTGCTGGGTTTTTTTATTCGCGTAATGCTTATTTTACCGGACGCATCGCCGGGAACAGGATCACGTCGCGGATGGTGTGGCTGTTGGTAAACAGCATCACCATACGGTCGATACCGATACCCAGGCCCGCAGTCGGCGGCAGGCCGTGCTCCAGCGCGGTAACGTAGTCTTCGTCATAGAACATCGCTTCGTCGTCACCGGCGGCTTTCGCGTTAACCTGATCGAGGAAACGCTGCGCCTGGTCTTCCGCATCGTTCAGCTCGCTAAAGCCGTTACCGATTTCACGCCCGCCGATGAAGAATTCAAAGCGGTCGGTGATTTCCGGGTTCTCGTCGTTACGACGCGCCAGCGGAGAGACTTCTGCCGGATATTCGGTAATGAAGGTCGGCTGAATCAGGTGCGCTTCCGCCACTTCTTCGAAGATCTCGGTCACGATGCGGCCCAGACCCCAGCTCTTCTCAACGTGGATACCGATGCTTTCCGCAATGGCTTTTGCGGAATCGAAGTTATCCAGATCGGCCATCTCGGTTTCCGGACGATATTTCTTGATCGCTTCGCGCATGGTCAGCTTTTCAAACGGCTTGCCGAAATCAAAGGTCTGATCGCCGTAAGGCACTTCAGTATGGCCCAGAACGTCCTGCGCCAGGGTGCGGAACAGGGATTCGGTCAGCTCAATCAGATCTTTGTAATCCGCATACGCCATGTAGAGTTCCATCATGGTGAACTCTGGGTTATGGCGAACGGAGATACCTTCGTTACGGAAGTTACGGTTGATTTCGAACACGCGCTCGAAGCCGCCAACCACCAGACGCTTCAGGTACAGTTCCGGCGCGATACGCAGGTACATGTCCAGATCCAGCGCGTTGTGATGGGTGATGAACGGACGCGCGGACGCGCCGCCGGGGATCACCTGCATCATCGGGGTTTCAACTTCCATAAAGCCGCGGCCGACCATGAACTGGCGGATGCCCGCCAGGATCTGCGAACGCACTTTAAAGGTGTTGCGCGATTCATCGTTGGAGATCAGGTCCAGGTAGCGCTGACGATAGCGCGCTTCCTGATCCTGCAGGCCGTGGAATTTGTCCGGCAGCGGGCGCAGGGCTTTGGTCAGCAGACGCAGCTCGGTGCAGTGAATAGAGAGCTCGCCGGTCTTGGTTTTGAACAGCTTACCGCGCGCCGCGATGATATCGCCGAGGTCCCACTTTTTGAACTGCTCGTTATAGACGCCTTCCGCCAGATCGTCGCGGGCGACGTACAGCTGAATGCGGCCGCCAACGTCCTGCAGCGTAACGAAGGAGGCTTTACCCATGATACGACGGGTCATCATGCGGCCAGCGACGGCGACTTCAACGTTCAGCGCTTCCAGCTCTTCGTTTTCTTTGCCATCGAAGTCAGCGTGCAGAAGGTCTGAGGTGTGGTCACGACGGAAATCATTCGGGAACGGGATACCCTGCTCACGCAGCGCGGCCAGCTTCTCACGACGGGCTTTCAGTTCATTATTAAGGTCAATTGCCGCGTCAGCGCCCTGTGCTTGTTGTTCAGACATGTTGGTTCCTCATAACCCTGCTTTCAAACTTGCTTCGATAAATTGATCCAGGCTGCCGTCCAGCACCGCCTGAGTGTTGCGGGTTTCCACCCCGGTGCGCAGATCTTTAATGCGGGAGTCATCCAGCACGTAAGAACGGATCTGGCTGCCCCAGCCGATGTCGGATTTGGTATCTTCCATCGCCTGCTTCTCGGCATTTTTCTTCTGCATTTCCAGCTCATAAAGCTTCGCTTTCATCTGCTTCATGGCCTGGTCTTTGTTCTTGTGCTGTGAACGGTCGTTCTGGCACTGGGTCACTAAGCCGGTCGGAATGTGGGTAATACGCACCGCGGATTCCGTACGGTTAACGTGCTGACCGCCCGCGCCGGATGCGCGATAAACGTCAATGCGCAGATCCGCCGGGTTGATGTCGATATCAATATCGTCATCCACTTCCGGATAAACGAAGGCGGAGCTGAAAGAGGTGTGGCGGCGGCCGCCGGAATCGAACGGGCTCTTACGCACCAGGCGATGAACGCCGGTTTCGGTACGCAGCCAGCCGTAGGCGTAGTCGCCGATAATCTTGATGGTCACGGACTTAATGCCCGCCACTTCGCCTTCAGACTCTTCGATGATCTCGGTCTTGAAGCCGCGCGCTTCGGCCCAGCGCAGATACATGCGCATCAGCATGCTGGCCCAGTCCTGCGCTTCCGTTCCGCCGGAACCGGCCTGGATATCGAGGTAGCAATCGGCGCTGTCGTATTCACCGGAGAACATCCGGCGGAATTCCAGCTGCGCCAGCTTCTCTTCCAGCACATCGAGCTCGGCGACGGCTTCGTTGAAGGTCTCTTCGTCTTCGGCTTCAACGGCCAGCTCCAGCAGGCCGGAAACGTCCTCCAGCCCCTGAGACATCTGATCCAGCGTATCAACGATGGCTTCCAGCGAGGAACGCTCTTTACCCAGCGCCTGCGCGCGCTCTGGTTCGTTCCAGACGTCAGGCTGCTCCAGCTCGGCGTTTACTTCTTCGAGACGCTCTTTCTTAGCATCGTAGTCAAAGATACCCCCTAAGAACGTCCGAGCGCTCCGTGAGGTCCTGAATACGGTTTTTTACCGGATTTATTTCAAACATGGTCGGTTTCTTTTAATGGATTCGTCAAAATGCGGTGATAAGAGCGGAATTCTACCGGATTCGCGCCCTCATTAATATACTGTTCTCAATTTGGCCAGAGGTGGCCAATGATCAGCTGCAGGCTGCGGTTGCCGCGGAACTCATTGATATCAAGCTTATAGGCAAGCTGAACTTCGCGAACGCCGTTATCCGGCCAAAGGGAAGTATCAACATTGAACGCGATACCGTCCAGCAGCGGGCCGCCGCCGACTGGCTCAACCATCACCTTCAGATGACGCTCGCCGACCAGGCGCTGCTGTAGCAGACGGAAACGGCCGTCAAACAGCGGCTCCGGGAACATCTGCCCCCACGGTCCGGCGTCGCGCAGCATCTGCGCGACCTCCATGCTCATCTCTGCCGCCGCCAGCGGACCGTCGGAGACCACTTCCCCCTGCAGCAGCGCAGGATCGAGCCACTCGGTCACCAGCTCGCCGAAGCGCTGCTGGAACTCTTCAAAGCGCGCCTCTTCCAGCGATAGCCCCGCCGCCATGGCATGGCCGCCAAACTTCAGAATCAGCCCGGGATAGAGCGTATCCAGACGCTCCAGCGCATCGCGCATATGCAGCCCCTGAATCGACCGACCGGAGCCTTTGAGCGTACCGTCGCCGGTGGGCGCAAAGGCGATAACCGGACGATGGAAACGCTCTTTGATACGCGAGGCCAGAATGCCAACGACGCCCTGGTGCCACTGCGGATGGTACATCGCCAGGCCGCCGGGCAGCGTCTCACCGCTGCGCTCCAGCTTCTCACACAGGGTCAGGGCTTCCGCCTGCATCCCCTGCTCTATCTCTTTGCGCGTCTGGTTCAACGCGTCCAGCTCATTGGCCAGCACCCGCGCTTCGCCGGTGTTGTCGCACAGCAGCAGCGCCACGCCGACGGACATATCGTCCAGCCGCCCAGCCGCGTTAAGCCGCGGACCGAGCGCGAAGCCGAGATCGCTTGCCGCCAGCTTTTGCGGGTCGCGGTTGGCGATCTCCAGCAGCGCCTTAATGCCCGGACGGCATTTCCCCGCCCGGATGCGGCTCAGCCCCTGCCAGGTCAGAATACGGTTGTTGGCATCCAGCGGTACGACGTCCGCCACGGTGCCGAGCGCCACCAGGTCGAGGAGGTCAGCCAGATTCGGCGGCGCAATGCCGCGCTCCTCAAACCAGCCTTTATCGCGCAGAAAAGTGCGCAGCGCCAGCATCAGATAAAAGGCCACGCCCACCCCGGCCAGCGATTTCGACGGAAACTCACAGTCGCGCAGGTTCGGGTTAATAATCGCTTCCGCCGCGGGCAGCGAATCCCCCGGCAGGTGGTGATCGGTCACCAGCACCGGAATACCCAGCGCATGGGCGCGATCGACGCCAGCGTGCGAAGAAATACCGTTATCCACGGTCATAATCATCTGCGCGCCGCGGGCGTGAGCCTGATCGACCACTTCCGGGCTCAGGCCGTAGCCATCTTCAAAACGGTTTGGCACCAGGTACGAGACGTTACCGTAGCCCAGCGCCCGCAGGGCCAGAACGCTCAGCGCGGTGCTGGTGGCGCCGTCGGCGTCAAAATCGCCGACCACCACAATATGCAGCCCCTGCTGAAATGCGCCGTAGAGCATCTCTACCGCTTTTTCGACGCCGGTCAGCTGCGACCACGGCAGCATGCCTTTCACGCCGCGTTCCAGCTCCTGCGCGCTACGCACGCCGCGGCTGGCGTACAGCCGCTGCAGCAGCGGGGGGAGATCGGCAGGTAAATCGACGCCGTCAGCCGCCTCGCGGCGGCGTAGTTGTATCTGTTGTTTCACGCGAATCAGTTACCGCTTGTCTGTTTTTGATGCTCATCAAGGAGCGCTTTCAGGTCTTTAGGATCGCGATAGCCGGGCATCAGCGTGCCGTCGCTCAGCACCATCGCCGGCGTGCCGTTAACGCCAAGCTGCACGCCCAGCATGTAGTGTTTAGCGATATCAACATCGCAGCTGGCCGGCTGCACGCCCTTACCGCTCATCGCGTCATCCAGCGCTTTGTTACGATCTTTAGCGCACCAGATAGCCTTCATATTCTGCTCGGCTTCGCTTTGCAGCCCCTGGCGCGGGAAGGCCAGATAGCGCACGGTAATACCCAGCGCGTTATAGTCGCTCATCTGCTCATGCAATTTATGGCAATAACCACAGGTAATATCGGTGAAGACGGTGATGACGTGTTTTTCCTGCGGCGCTTTATAGACGATCATCTCTTTTTCCAGCGCGTTCAGCTTACCGGCCAGCAGCGTATTGGTGACGTTTACCGGCTGCGCGCCGCTGACGTCGTACATCGGCCCCTGGATAATGTGCTTACCGTCATCGGTAACGTATATCACGCCGCTGTCCGTCAATACGGTGCTGATGCCTTTGATCGGCGAAGGTTGCACGTCCGAACTCTGCACGCCCAGCTTCGCCAGCAGTTGCTTGATCGCCGCGCTATCGGCATGCGCCGCACCGGATAAGGTGGTCGCCAGCAGAGTGAACATCAGTAAACCTTTTTTCATACTCAGTCCTTTTTTTCAGCACTCACGCACGCGGGTGATGCTGTTGATGGAGTTGTCGCAGACGCTCGGTCGCCACGTGGGTGTAGATCTGCGTCGTGGAGAGATCGCTGTGTCCTAACAGCATCTGCACCACGCGTAAGTCGGCGCCATGGTTAAGTAAATGCGTCGCGAACGCATGGCGTAACACGTGCGGGGAGAGCTTTTCGCTGTCAATCCCCGCCAGTACGGCATAGTGCTTAATTCGATGCCAGAACGTCTGGCGCGTCATCTGCTGCGCGCGCTGGCTGGGAAAAAGCACATCGGACGCCACGCCGTTCAGCAGCCAGGGGCGCCCGTATTCAAGGTAATTCTCAACCCACAGCACCGCCTCTTCACCCAGCGGTACCAGACGTTCTTTATTTCCTTTACCAATCACGCGCAGCACGCCCTGTCGCAGGCTAATGTCGCTCATGGTCAGGCCCACCAGCTCGGAAACGCGCAGACCGGTGGCGTACAGCACTTCCAGCATCGCTTTATCGCGCAGCTCCAGCGGTTGTTCAACCAGCGGCGCCTGGAGCAGGCGTTCCACCTGCGCCTCGCTCAGATCCTTCGGCAGCCTCTGCGGCAGCTTTGGCGAGGCCAGCAGCGCGCTGGGATCGTCCGGGCGAATTTTCTCCCGGTAAAGATGCTGGAAGAAACGGCGCACGGCGCTTAGCAGGCGCGCGGTGCTGGTGGCTTTATAGCCGCCGGTTTGCCGCTCCGCCAGCAGCGACTGGAGATCTTCGCCGCTGACGCTGGCAAGCGACAGGCCACGATGATGCAGCCATTCGACCACCATCGTCAGGTCCCGGCGGTAGGCGCTTAGCGTGTTCTCCGCCAGATTCCGCTCCAGCCATAAGGCATCAAGAAACTGCTCGATTTGTGCGAGATCCTGTTCCACTCTGGCCTCTTTGCTTATTAAAACGGCGCCATTATACCCTAAATAATTCGAGTTGCAGGCGGGCGCGGCCTTTCTGGTACACTAAGCGCAAAGTCACAGCAAGAATTGAGACGTTTCCGCGATGAACATAGGTCTTTTTTACGGTTCCAGCACCTGCTACACCGAAATGGCGGCGGAAAAAATCCGCGATATTATCGGCCCTGAACTGGTCACGCTGCACAACCTGAAAGATGATTCCCCTGCCCTGATGACGCAATACGATGTGCTGATCCTCGGCATTCCAACCTGGGATTTCGGCGAGATCCAGGAGGACTGGGAGGCGGTCTGGCAGCAGCTCGATACGCTGGATCTGCAGGGTAAAATCGTCGCGCTGTACGGCATGGGCGACCAGCTAGGCTACGGCGAATGGTTCCTTGATGCGCTCGGCATGCTGCACGATAAGCTGGCGACCAAAGGGGTTAAGTTTATCGGCTACTGGCCTACTGAAGGCTATGAATTCACCAGCCCGAAACCGGTCATTGCCGATGGGCAGCTGTTCGTTGGCCTGGCGCTTGATGAAACGAACCAGTACGACCTGAGCGATGAGCGCATTCAGAACTGGTGCGAGCAAATCCTCGGTGAAATGGCTGAGCAGTTCTCCTGAGTCCTTGCCTACTCTTGCGTCGGTTTTAGCAACACCAGCCGACGCAGGTCTCGCCATTCTCCCGCGTCCATGCTATCCGCCGCGACCCACAAATGCTGGGTTCGTTGGTTTTCCGTATTCCGCAGGCGCAGCAGCATTCCGCTGTTAATCACCCACGGGGTGCCGATGATATCCCACTCCGCCTTTTGCCAGCGCAGACGGGAGTCGATCAGCAGCTTGATTTCTCCCTGACGGGCATGGATCCGCCGCTGGCTGCGCACGCAGTCGAACACCACCAGCGACAGCAGTATCAGCCACAGCGGGGTATAGCTCAGCGGCCAGGGCATCAGCAGCACCAGCGCCGCCACCACGCCGTGCATCAGCAGCGAAAACCACTGCGCTCGCCACGAGATGCGTAAATCAGATTGCCACAGGACCACGTTCCCGATTCCGTGTCTGAATTAATTTTACCATCCGCTGCAGTTCTGCATCAGCCGGCTCGCCATGATTCATCAACCAGTTGAACAGATCCGGATCGTCGTTTTCCAGCAGGCGGATGAATAACGCTTTGTCGCCATCGCTGAGCGTGTCGTACTCATGCTCGAAAAACGGCATGATGGAGATATCGAGTTCACGCATACCTCGACGGCATGCCCAGTGGATGCGGGCTTTATTGTTAATGTCCATGTTTTACTTCCTGCTTATAAATATCTCTTAGTTTAACCCGTTTTCGGCGCTGACTTCACTGGAATATCAAGTTTCGCGAGCGCTATTCCATGAAAACCCTAAAATAATCAGGTCATTTATTATTTCGCTGGTTTCAGCGCCCCGTCTTTGAGGGCACGAATGGCCTGTCAAAAGCGCTTGCATTGCACCATAGCTCTTTTACCATTAGTCACACACTCTGCGTTAAGCTATTCAGGATATGACTATGGCTTTTACACCTTTTCCTCCGCGTCAGCCTTCCTCTTCCGCTCGTCTGCCGTTAACGCTGATGACGCTGGACGACTGGGCGCTGGCGACGATTACCGGTCCGGATGGCGAAAAATATCTGCAGGGGCAGATTACCGCCGACGTCAGCCACCTGACCGACGAGCAGCATCTGCTTGCCGCGCATTGTGACGCCAAGGGCAAGATGTGGAGCAATCTGCGCGTTTTCCGCCGCAACGAGGGTTTTGCGTGGATTGAGCGCCGCAGCCTGCGCGATGCGCAGCTGACCGAACTGAAAAAATACGCGGTGTTCTCTAAAGTGACCATCGCCGCCGATGATGAATCCGTACTGCTGGGCGTTGCCGGGTTCCAGGCGCGCGCTGCGCTGTCGCCGCTGTTTAGTGAGCTGCCGAACGCCGAGAAACAGGTTGTCAGCGAAGGAGCCACCAGCGTGCTGTGGTTTGCGCATCCGGCCGAGCGTTTCCTGCTGGTGACCGATGTGGCAACCGCCACCCGCATCACCGATGCGCTACGCGGTGAAGCGCAGCTCAACAACAGCCAGCAGTGGCTGGCGCTGAATATTGAAGCCGGGCTGCCGGTTATCGACAGCGCCAACAGCGCGCAGTTTATTCCGCAGGCCACCAACCTACAGGCGCTGGGCGGCATCAGCTTTAAGAAAGGCTGCTATACCGGCCAGGAGATGGTTGCCCGCGCTAAATTCCGCGGCGCCAACAAGCGCGCCCTGTGGTATCTGGCGGGAACAGCCAGCCGCGTGCCTGAGGCCGGGGAAGACCTGGAGCTGAAGATGGGTGAAAACTGGCGCCGAACCGGCACCGTTTTAGCGGCCGTGCAGCTGGACGACGGTCGCCTGCTGGTACAGGTGGTGATGAATAACGATATGGAGCCGGACAGCGTGTTTCGCGTACGCGATGATGCCGGTAGCCTGAGCATCGAGCCGCTGCCGTATTCGCTGGAAGAGAGTTAAAGCGATATTCCCTGCCGCCTTCTCCCCGGAGGCGGCGCTCACGCGCCTGTCTGGGCTACCCCACCCGCAAACCACGAAACACCCGCGGCCGCGCGCTTTGCGCAAATGCGCCATCTCTGGCCCAGGCCACTTTCTTGCGTAGAAGAATAGTGTATGTTCTGAACAATCATTTATTTCTTAAGCGGTAAAAGAGATGAGACGGATTGAGGTCATACTGGGGGAACTGGAGCGATTAACTCGCGGGCTGAATCTTGCGGATCTGGAACAGGAAACGGCATTTACGGCGGAAGCCATCGGCTTTAACCTCGGGCTTGCGCGCAACTCGGTCAGCAAAGACCTCAATCAGTTATGGAACGACGGCCTGGCGATTAAGAGCAGAGGACGCCCCGTGTTCTTTTGGCACCGCCAGGCAATGGAAACGCTGCTGGGGCGCAGACTGAATGATACCGAATGTGAAGTGCGCACGGTTGCCGATCTTCTGCCGCATCAGGAAGGTTGCTCAACGGATGACCCCTTCAGCGGCCTGATTGGCTACGATCGCAGCCTCCGTGATGCGGTGGAAAAAGGCCGCGCAGCGGTGCTTTATCCTCACGGGCTCCACGTATTGCTGACCGGCCCCTCCGGGGTAGGTAAAACTTTCTTTGCCGAGCTGATGCACCGTTTTGCCTGCGAGCATGCGGCGGGTTCCCCCCCGCCGCTGGTCTACTTTAACTGCGCCGAGTATGCGCATAACCCGGAGCTGCTCTCTTCGCATTTGTTCGGCCATCGGCAGGGCGCATTTACCGGCGCCAGTGAGAATAAAGCCGGTCTGGTGGAGCAGGCGGACGGCGGATATCTGCTGCTTGATGAGGTGCACCGCCTGCCGTATGAAGGACAGGAAAAACTCTTCTCCATTCTCGACAAAGGCCAATATCGCCCGCTCGGTTCAAGCGCCACGGCGCGGTCCATTACGGTGCGCTTGATTTGCGCCACCACCGAACCGGTCAGCTCAGCCCTGCTGCGAACGTTCCAGAGGCGCATCCAGGTCTGTATCGATCTCCCCGGGATCCGTCAGCGCTCGGTGGAAGAACAGGTGGAACTTATTGTCGGTTTTCTCCAGCGCGAGAGCCGCAAAATTGAGCGTACGGTCAGTATCGACAAAACGCTGTTGCTCTGGCTGCTGAATAAACCGCTGGAAGGCAATATCGGCCAGCTCAAAAGCGATATCCAGTTTCTTTGCGCCCAGGCGTGGGCCGCGGGAATGACCGAGCATAACGACACGCTCCAGCTGGATAAACGGCTGGTAGAAGTGCCGTTCAACGCCACCCCGGAACAGCGTCTGCTGGTCGATACCTTGTTTGACGGCCAGGATCGGCTAAGCGTCGATGCGCGCACGTTACCCGCATTGAAAACCACTCTGGCGACAGGAGCGGAGATCGAAGAAAGCGATCTGTTTTACAGCTTCCTGACCCGCGAATACGTCAACCTGCGCAACAGCAACGTCCCACCGGCTGAGACGCTGGCGATCCTCAAAAACAAACTCAGTTCTATCTTTGAATATGGTCTCTACAGCCGCGACAGCGTGGCCCATCCGCCGCGCTATGGCGATCGGATTGAAGAGCGAGTGACCCTGCTGATTGGCTGTGTGGAACAGGTGCTGGGCTTTACGCTGCCAGAAAACCTGATGAATCCGCTGCGTAAACACTTTCTGGCGCTGATTGGCTACGTGCAGCGCGGGCTGATCCCACAGCTCTACTCCTCCAGCCTGATCCTCGACCGCTGCAAAGACGAGTATGAAAACGCGACTCTGCTGTGCCGGAAAATCAACGAGCTGCTGCATATTCAGTGCCCGGCGACGGAGGTCGTCTGGCTATGTCTGTTCCTGAAAGAGTGCCGCCATTATCGCCAGCGGATCGACGCCAGTCCCGACTGCGGCGTCATTTTAATCGCCCACGGCGCGACGACGGCGACCAGTCAGGCGCAGTACGTCAACCGGGTGCTGGAGCGCGAGCTGTTTAGCGCCATCGATATGCCCTTTGAGCAGTCGGTGCATGACACGCTGGAAACGCTAACCCAGCGGATCCAGAGCCAACGCTACCGGCGGCTGATTCTGATGGTGGATATCGGCTCGCTGGTGCATTTTGGCAGCACCATCAGCAAGCTATTCCAGATTGACGTCCTGTTAATGCCCAATATTACGCTGACCAGTCTGCTGGAGCTGGGTCTGGATTTAAGCTATGAAACCAGCGAGCTACCGCAGCTGGCGGAATTACTGCAGAGTAAAAATATCCCCTGTCAGCTCTGTACTCCGCAGCAGGAAAACGGCGGTAAGGTGCTGGTGATCTCCTGCATTACCGGCATGGGAACCGCAGAGAAAATCAAAAAAGTGCTGGAGGAAAGTTTTGGCGAGCTGATGTCGCAGGATACGCGAATGGTGATCCTCGATTACAACGAGGTTCGCAGCCTGGAGCGCGTTCAGCAGTCGCTGCTGGCCGGTGAGCGACTGGCGGGGATTGTCGGCACCTTCCAGCCGGGACTGCCGGATATTCCGTTTATCTCGCTTGAAGAGCTGTTCTCCGAGCAGGGGCCGGAACTGGTGCTCAGCCTGCTCACGCCGGACCTCTCAAGCAGTGAGCGCCGTCTGGAGATGGAGCGCAGCGCGATGCGCTTCATCAGCGCGCTGACCATGGAAAGCATCATCAATCATATTTCGGTACTCAATCCCCAGCGCATTCTCAAAGAGATGGAGGGGGTGTTTAACCATTTAACCACCTCGCTTTCGCTGAAACCCAGCCGCCAGGTGACACTGCGCTTCCTGATCCACTGCTGTTGCATGGTCGAGCGTATCGTAATTAACCGGAAACCGTTACAGATGTCGCTGGAGAGCCAGCCCGCGCTGGACGTCCGCGCGTTTAGTGTCATTAAATCCGCCTTCCAGCCGATCGAAGAGGCTTATGCCATTCGTTTATCCGACGCGGAATATTTTTATATCTACGAACTGTTGTATCGCTGATCCCTTAACTGGCGTGGCTTTACGCCGCGCCTGCCCCTCTTCGCCCCCCATGTGACACAAATTCTGGCACAGCCTTTGCTCTTATTACGTATATCAACGTAATAGCGCCAGGAGGCCATTTTGATTACCACTGAACCTTTGTCCCAGATCCTGCTGCTGACCCATGGCGGCTGGGGGCAACAGCTCTGCAACAGCCTGTGCATGGTGACGGGCGAAATTAAAGGCGTAACGGAAATCGCCCTGATGCCCGTCGATACCTTGGGCGAGTTTTATCAGCGCGTAGAAGCCGTCGTGAAAACCCTGCCCGAAGGCTCGCTTATTCTGACCGATTTTATTGGCGGGACCACCTCTAACGTGGCCGCGCGGCTAAGCGCCGATTATCCGGTGGCGGTGATTTCCGGACTGAATGCCTCGCTGCTGCTGGAGGCGCTGGACAAGCGGGAACAGGGGCCGCTATCCGCCTGCGTAGCTGAATTAGTGGAAGCCGCGCGCAGCAGCTGTCTGGACGTTGTCGCCCACGTTCGGCAATTACAACAATCACAATAAGGAAAAAATATCATGGCTAACATCGTGTTATGTCGCATCGACAGCCGCCTCATTCATGGACAAGTGGTGACGAAGTGGGTCGGACAATCCCAGGCCAACCGGATTGCGGTAGTGAGTGATGAGCTGGACGCCGATCCGTTTATGAAAAATATCTATCTGATGGCGGCACCGCCAAACATCAAAGTGGATTGCTACAGCAATCGGAGCTTTGCCGCATCGTGGAAAGAAAACCAGCTTGGCGACGGCAGCGTGCTGGTGCTGTTCCCCTCTCTCGCGGCGATTCAGGAAGCCGTACAGCTCGGGTTTGATGTTTCCGCCATTCAGGTTGGTGGCTTAGGCGGCGGGCCGAACCGCAAGGTCGTTTTCCAGAACATCACGTTGGATGAAAAAGACGTTGGCATTCTTCACGACCTGAAAAGTCGAGGGATTAAGGCGGTCTTCCAGACTATCCCGGAAGATAAGCCGCAGTCGCTGGACGATATCCTGAAAAAATTCTAATCCTCTGATAACAGGGTAAATAATTATGGATACTTTAGTCTTCGCAAGCCTGATGGGGTTGTATTACTGGTTTGCCCGCTTACGCCTTGGCTACACCTTCTCCGCCATGCTGTTACAACCTGTTGTAATCGCCGTTTTTGTCGGCCTGCTGTTGGGCAATATGGAAACGGCGATGATTATTGGCGCGGGTATGCAACTGGTTTACCTCGGCGTGACCTCAACGCCCGGGGGTAACGTGCCGTCAGATCCGGCGCTGGCCGCCTGTATCTCGATTCCTATCGCCGTAAAAGCCGGGATGGACCCGAACCTGGCCATCGCGCTGGCCATCCCGTTTGGCGTGATCGGCGTATTCCTTGACCAGCTCAGACGCACGCTGAACGCCGCGTGGGTGCATATGGCGGATAAACACGCGGAAACGGCCAACATGGGCGGTATTATGCGCTGCGCGTTCCTCTACCCGGCGTTGCTCGGCCTGGTGCTGCGTTTCCCGGTGGTGTTTGCTGCCAACTATTTTGGCCAGGACGTGGTAGAGAGCTTCCTCAAGCTGATGCCGCACTGGTTGACCCACTCCTTTGAAATTATGGGCGGAATTCTGCCGGCGCTGGGCTTTGCCATCACCATCATGGTGATCGGTAAGAAGAGCCTGCTGCCGTGGTTTATCGGCGGATTCTTTGCGGTGCTGTACCTGAAGGTGGACATTATGGCGATGGCAATCTTTGGTACCTGCGTGGCCTTCCTGATTAAGGGCCTGGCGAAAAATGAAGGAGCAGCATGATGAGCAGCGATGTAATGCAGCATGAACTGGTGGAGCGCGCGCGGGAGAACGGCACGCTGACCAAAGCGGACATCACCAAAGCCTGGTTTATTTACTGGCTGGGCGCGGAAGTTTCCAGCTCCTATGAGCGTTTACAAAGCCTGATTTTCTGCGCCTCAATGACGCCGATTATCAAAAAACTCTACCCGCAAAAAGAAGAGCAGGTGGAGGCGCTAAAACGCCATCTGAACTTCTTCAACTCTGAGCAGACCTTTGGCGCGGTGATTCAGGGGATCTCGATTGCGATGGAGGAGCAGAAAACCCGCGGTGAACCGATTAGCGACGCGTCTATCACCGGGATTAAAACCGGGCTGATGGGGCCGCTGGCCGGAATGGGGGACTCCATCATCTGGGCGGCCGTCATGCCGTTGCTGATTGCGATTTTCATCCCGTTCGCCGCCAGCGGCAGCGCGATGGGCGGCATTGTACCCTTAATTCTCTATCCGGCCATTACGCTGGCGATCAGCTACGGCATGGTGCACAAAGGCTACACGCTGGGACGCGACTCAATCATCGGTCTGCTCCAGGGAGGGCGAATTAAGGAGCTTATCTACGGCGCGAACGTGCTGGGCCTGATAATGATGGGCGCGCTCTCCGCAAGCTACGTCAAAATAACGACCCCCTTAAAGCTCAGCGCGCTGAAGGGCTCGGAGGTGGTGGTCCAGCAAATCCTCGACTCTATCGCGCCCGGCCTGTTGCCGCTGGCGGCGGTGTTTGCCATCTACTTCTATCTGGTGAAGAAAGGGCCGCGCTACACCACCATTCTGCTGTCAATTGTCGCGCTCAGCGTGGTCTGTTCGCTGCTGGGAGTGCTGTAAACCATGACGCAGAATATCTATCAACAGCTGGGGTTAAAACAGGTGATTAACGCCTGCGGCAAAATGACGATTCTGGGCGTTTCCAGCGTGGCGCCGGAGGTGATGCAGGCAACGGCGCGGGCGGCATCGGCCTTTGTGGAAATCGACAGGCTGGTAGACCGAACCGGCGAGCGGGTCTCCCGCTTTACCGGCGCGGAAGACAGCTATATCACCTCCTGCGCCTCGGCGGGAATCGCCATCGCCGTGGCCGCCGCGATTACCCATGGCGACCAGGCGCGAGTGATGCAGATGCCGGACAGTCGCGGTATGGCCAACGAAGTCGTCATGCTCCGCGGGCATAACGTCGATTACGGCGCGCCCATCACCAGCGCGATTCGCTTAGGCGGTGGGCGCGTTGTGGAGGTCGGTTCAAGCAATCTGGCGGCGCGCTGGCAGCTGGAGAGCGCGATCTCTACCGGCACCGCCGCCCTGCTGTATGTGAAATCACACCACTGCGTGCAAAAAGGGATGTTGAGTATCGAGGATTTCGTGCAGGTCGCACAGACTCACAACCTGCCGCTGATTGTCGATGCCGCCGCCGAGGAGGATTTACGCGTCTGGGCGGCGAGCGGAGCGGACATGGTTATCTATAGCGGGGCAAAAGCGTTTAACGCGCCCACCTCCGGATTCATCACCGGGAAAAAACAGTGGATAGCGGCGTGTAAGGCGCAGCATCACGGTATTGCCCGGGCGATGAAAATCGGCAAGGAGAATATGGTCGGTCTGGTTTATGCGCTGGAACACTATCATCAGGGGCAGAAGGGGGTCACAGCCGAGGAACTCCTGCCCGTCGCGAAAGCGATCTCAGCGATAAACGGCTTACAAGCCGATATTGAGCAGGATGAAGCCGGACGCGCTATCTGGCGTATCCGCATTCAGGTGAATGCCCAGGAGCTGGGCCTGGATGCCCGCGAAGTCGAAGCACAGCTGCGCAACGGCGAGATCGCCATTTACGCCCGGCGCTATAACCTCCATCAGGGGGTTTTTAGCCTGGACCCACGAACGGTAGCCGAGGGTGAAATGAGCCTGATCGTGGCGCGCCTAAAGGAGATTGCAGACCATGCAGCAAATTAATTTTTACCGTCAACGCGTCGCGATTAACGTGCTGGCGAAAGATATCGCCAACGCCCGGGACATTTATGATGCCGCCGAAGGCCATGCGGCGATTGGCGTCCTCTCGGCACAGTTTGCCTCCGTGGAAGAAGGTGTTCAGGAGGTAAAACGCTGGATGGCGGAGATACCCTCCATCTCCGTAGGCCTGGGTGCCGGCGATCCTGCGCAGTATTACAAAGCGGCGATGATCGCGTCAGCGCTTCACCCGGCGCACGTTAATCAGACCTTTACCGGCAGCGGGTTTGCCGCAGGGGCGCTGGCGGCTACGGGCGGGCAGCAGACCTGCATTAACGCGCTGGTCAGCCCGACGGGAACCCCTGGCGAGGTTCTTATCTCCACCGGCGTCAGCAGCTGTCAGGGCACGCCGGCCCGCGTCTCCTGCGATGCGGCGGTACGCATGATGCAGGACATGGGGGCCCATGCGGCGAAGTTTTTCCCCATGGGCGGCGAAAAGTCGCTACCGGAGCTGTATATGCTGGCGACCACGGCAGCCCGTAACGGGATGACGTTAATCGAACCAACCGGCGGAATCGATCTCGATAACTTTGGCATTATTTTGCAAAGCTGTCTGGAGGCAGGCGTACCTCGCGTGATGCCTCATGTTTACAGCTCGATAATCGACCCGCAAACCGGCAATACCCGGCCAGAAGATATCCGCAGATTAATGGATATCGTGAAAGCCGTGGTCTGAATAAAAATACCGGGCCATAGCCCAGGCAAGCAAGCCATCACCAACGGAGAATGTCCCGGAGGCGGCGCTGGCGCGCCATGTCCGGGCTACCAGCCCTCAGACGACGGTGAACCTGTAACCCGGCTAAGCGTAGCGCGAGCCGGGAGATTTCGCGAAATTTAAACCTGCCCGACGTACAAATAAATGGCCAGGAAGTGGCACACGCTGCCGCCCAGGACAAAACCGTGCCAGATAGCGTGGTTGTACGGAATACGTTTGCAGACGTAGAAAATAACCCCCAGCGAATAGACCACGCCACCCACGGCAAGCAGCGTCACGCCGCCCACCGCCAGCTTAATCGCAAGCTGATAAACGACGATCAGCGACAGCCAGCCCATGGTCAGGTAGGTCACTAAAGAGAGGATCTTAAAACGATGCGCAATGGTCAGCTTAAACAGGATCCCCAGCAGCGCCAGGCTCCAGATGACGATCATCAGCCCGCGCGATAGCGGCGAATTTAGCCCCACCAGCAGAAACGGCGTGTAGGTCCCGGCAATCAGCAAATAGATGGCGCAGTGGTCGAATTTTTTCAGCCACAGCTTAGCCCGCTGATGCGGAATCGCGTGATAGAGGGTCGAGGCGAGGAACAGCAAAATCATGCTGCCGCCGTACAGGCTGTAGCTGGTAATGGCCGTGGCGCCGGCGTTGCTGTCCACCGCCTGCACCAGCAACAGCACCAGACCGACGATACCGAACACCAGCCCAATCCCGTGACTGACGCTGTTGGCAATTTCCTCTGCCAGAGAATATCCCTGTGTGATTAACGATTTGCGAACCATATTTGACTCCGAAAACAAGTACGCTTTCAATGCACACTTAGGTTAACTGAGAATGATTCCAGTGAACACCTGTTCGCTAAAATAAAAAGATGAATATTTATGAACAGTATAAAATCAATAGGTTACATAAATATTTCAACTAACAGACGTTCACTGTTTATTTAAAGCTTTTCGAATTCAATAACATAAAACTGCTTTTCTTCAGGATAGATCTCCGTAATCACCTCACGCAGCTGCGCCAGGGTCATATTCTCCTGCTGCGCGTGCAGTTCACTCAGCGTATCCAGCGTCACCGTTGAGGTGGCCACCACGCGAATGGTGCAAAAATAGCCGTCATCTTCATAGCGGCCAACGCGCAGCACATCGCCTGCTTTAAAGTGCGATTCCGCAGCATCGCGGATGGTAATGGTTTTGCGTCCGGCGAGGATGTCGTCCTGAAAACGCTGAAAAAAGGTTATGTCATTTGGCTGCATGATATCATTCCGTCCTGGTCATTATGAATTGTGAGTTTGCCACTGTGAGTATCTTCTCCCACGCCGCTATCGCCAGTCTCAATAATCTTGAGATGATGGTCTATCACTACGTCATTAAAAATCGCGACAAAGTGATGTACATGACCATCCGCGAGCTGGCGGAAGCGGCCGGAGTCTCCACGACTACCGTTTTGCGCTTCTGCCGCAAGCTGCAGTGCGAAGGCTACTCGGAGTTTCGCGTACGCTTTAAATTATATCTGGAGCAGAATGAGCCTCAACAGGCAAATATCGGCGCCAGCGAAATAATGAGCTTTTTTAAAAGCGTTAATAACGATGAATTTGACCAGCTGCTCGAGCAGGCGGTCGATATTATTCTGTCTTCAGAACGTATTATTTTTGTTGGTGCCGGCACCTCCGGCGCGCTGGCAAAATATGGCGCGCGTTTCTTTTCTAACGTCGGGAAATTCAGTAACCATATCGACGACCCTTATTTCCCGGTGACCAATGATATGGCGCGTAATGCGCTGGCCATCGTGCTGTCGGTCTCCGGCGAAACCGAAGAGATCCTGCGCTTCGCCAGCCAGTTCAGCCTTCATCGCTGTAAAGTGATGTCCATCACCAGCCACGAGCACTCGCGGCTGGCAAAGCTTGCCGACTTTAATCTCTCCTGGCACGTTCCGCAAACGCGCATCGGCGGCGTCTATGACATTACCACCCAGATCCCGGTCATTTATATTCTGGAAACGCTTGGGCGTAAATTAGCGCGCAAACTCGCCTGAAAATAACAGGGTGTTTTTTCGATGTAACAAATTCCATTCCGGGCAAATTGTTATATCGTGACATTTATATTCCCTTTGTTAGACTCGCAGCCAACAAGTCATTAAGACGAGATGAGCAAAGATGAAGAAAATTCCTTTACCAAAAGACTTTTTATGGGGTGGCGCCGTCGCCGCGCACCAGGTTGAAGGCGGCTGGAATAAAGACGGCAAAGGCCCGAGCATCTGCGACGTGCTTACCGGCGGCGCGCACGGCGTGCCGCGCGAGATAACCCAGCAGGTAGAGCCGGGCAAGTACTATCCGAACCACGAAGCCATCGATTTCCACGGCCGCTACAAAGAAGACATCAAGCTGTTCGCCGAGATGGGCTTCAAGTGCTTCCGCACCTCTATCGCCTGGACGCGCATCTTCCCGCTGGGCGACGAAAGCCAGCCGAATGAAGAAGGGCTGAAATTCTACGATGACATGTTCGATGAACTGCTGAAGTACAACATCGAACCGGTTATTACCCTCTCCCACTTTGAGATGCCGCTGCATCTGGTTCAGCAGTACGGCGGCTGGACCAACCGCAAAGTGGTCGATTTCTTTGTGCGCTTCGCCGAAGTGGTCTTCGAGCGCTATAAGCACAAAGTGAAATACTGGATGACCTTTAACGAGATCAACAACCAGCGTAACTGGCGCGCGCCGCTGTTTGGCTACTGCTGCTCCGGCGTGGTCTATACCGAGCATGAAAACCCGGAAGAGACCATGTACCAGGTGCTGCACCATCAGTTTGTCGCCAGCGCGCTGGCGGTGAAGGCAGCGCGTCAAATCAATCCGGAGATGCAGGTGGGCTGCATGCTGGCAATGGTCGCCCTCTATCCGTTCTCCTGCAAGCCGGAAGACGTGATGTTTGCCCAGGAATCAATGCGTGAACGCTACGTCTTTACCGACGTCCAGCTGCGCGGCTACTACCCGAGCTACGTCCTGAACGAATGGGAACGCCGCGGCTTCAATATCAACATGGAGGACGGCGATGCGCAAATCCTACGCGAAGGCACCTGCGCGTATCTCGGCTTCAGCTACTACATGACCAACGCGGTGAAAGCGGAAGGCGGCACCGGCGACGCGATCTCCGGCTTTGAAGGCAGCGTGCCCAACCCGCACGTCAAAGCCTCCGACTGGGGCTGGCAGATTGACCCGGTCGGCCTGCGCTATGCGCTGTGTGAACTGTATGAGCGCTACCAGAAGCCGCTGTTTATCGTCGAAAACGGCTTCGGCGCGTACGATAAAGTCGAGGAAGACGGCAGCATCAACGACGACTATCGCATCGACTATCTGCGCGCTCACGTCGAAGAGATGATCAAAGCGGTGACTTACGACGGCGTTGAGCTAATGGGCTATACCCCGTGGGGCTGCATCGACTGCGTCTCCTTCACGACCGGTCAGTACAGCAAGCGCTACGGCTTTATCTACGTCAACAAACATGACGATGGTACCGGCGATATGTCCCGCTCGCGCAAGAAGAGCTTTAACTGGTACAAAGAGGTTATCGCCAGCAACGGCGAGAAACTGTAATCATCTTGCCCCTTTTCAGCCGGAAAGGGGCAAAACTTCCCACAAAACAGACACTTCTTTACAGCTTTAGCATTGCTAACCCACGCTCAGCCGATAAGATAAACCACATCAATCGTTGAGTCGCTGACGCTGACTTCGTGAATCAACGCCGCACGCTGCCGGCCTTTCCGGCGCATCACAATGTAGAAAAATGATGCTAAACGTCTTCAGACAGATCCTGATATGGCTGCTGATTGTCGCCGCCGTCAGCCTGGCGGTGGATTACCTGCGCAGGCCCGCGCTGCCGCAGAATTTCTCCAGCATGCCGCTGCAAACGCTTGATGGCCGAACGGTCGATCTGGCGGCAATGAGCCACGAGCGCCCTTTGCTGCTGTACGTCTGGGCCACCTGGTGCGGCGTTTGCCGCTATACCACCCCGTCGGTGGCCGCTTTAGCCAACGATGGCGGCAATGTGATGACGGTAGCGCTACGCTCCGGCGACAACGCCGCTCTGGCGCGATGGCTGGCGCATAAAAAAATGGCGCTGCCGACGATCAATGACGCCAGCGGTCAGCTATCCCAACGGTGGGAGGTGCAGGTCACGCCGACCCTTATCGTTATCTCGCGCGGCGAGGTGAAGTCAGTCACCACCGGCTGGACCAGCGGCTGGGGGATGCGCCTGCGGCTGTGGCTGGCGTCGTAGCGCATTTCCCTGCTTGCGCTGCGCTTAGCAGGGCTATGGATGGGGTGAGGTAAACAGATGTTGTATCCCGGGCAAGGCGTTAGCCGCCCCCCGGAAAACGAGTTGCCGATTATCTCCCGCCCGCCAGCTCCAGAAAGCTGCCGGTCACGTAGGAAGCCTTCTCACTCAGCAGCCAGACGATGGCCTGAGCCACCTCCTCCGGCTGCCCGCCGCGCCGCATGGGCAACATCGACTTCACGCGATCCACGCGCCCCGGTTCACCGCCGCTGGCGTGCATGTCGGTATAAATTAAGCCGGGGCGCACGCCGTTAACCCGAATCCCCTGCGCCGCTACCTCCAGCGACAGGCCGGTGGTCAGAGTATCAACCGCGCCCTTTGACGCGGCATAATCCACATACTCCCCCGGCGCCCCGAGGCGCGATGCCGCGGACGACACATTCACAATCGCCCCGCCCTTACCGCCGTGCTTGTGCGACATCCGCTTTACCGCTTCCCGGCAGCAGAGGAAGTAACCGGTCACGTTGGTGGCCAGCACCCGGTTAATCCGCTCCGCGCATAGGCTTTCAATCGTCCCCTGGGTAAATAAAATGCCGGCGTTATTGACCAGCGCAGCGAGCGGTTCGCCGAGGCGATCGATAGCGGTAAACATCGCTATCACCTGCGCTTCATCGCTGACGTCCGCCCGTAGCGCAACGGCTTTGCCGCCGCTGGCGATAATTTCGTTCACCACGCCGGTCGCGGCAGCGCTATTTTGATGGTAATTCACCGCCACGGTATAGCCTTCCTGCGCCAGCAGCAGCGCCGTCGCTTTACCTATTCCCCGGCTGCCGCCCGTCACCAAAGCTATCGTCATGCCATTCTCCCAAAAAATAAAGGCGCCGCAGCGCCTTTAAAAGATAGTCTAATCAGCAGATTACTGGTATTCGCTCATCGGCACGCAGGAGCAGAACAGGTTACGGTCGCCGTAAACATCGTCCAGACGCTTAACGGTCGGCCAGTACTTGTTGTTCAGCCCCGCCGGGAAGACCGCCAGTTCACGGGTGTACGGATGGTTCCACTCGCTCACCAGTTCACCCTGAGTATGCGGCGCGTTCACCAGCGGGTTATCCTCCAGCGGCCATTCACCGCCTTTCACGCGGTCGATCTCGCCGCGAATCGCCAGCATCGCATCGATAAAGCGGTCCAGCTCCACTTTGCTTTCCGATTCGGTCGGTTCCACCATCAGCGTGCCGGCAACCGGGAAGGACATGGTCGGAGCGTGGAAACCAAAATCAATCAGTCGCTTGGCAATATCCAGCTCGCTGATGCCGGTCTCTTCTTTCAGCGGACGAATATCCAGAATACATTCGTGCGCCACGCGACCGTCGCGGCCGGTATACAGCACCGGGAACGCGTCTTTCAGCCGGGTAGCGATGTAGTTGGCGTTCAGAATCGCCATCTGGCTCGCCTGTTTCAGCCCCTCTGCGCCCATCATACGGATATACATCCAGCTGATCGGCAGAATGGAGGCGCTGCCGAACGGCGCGGCGGAAACCGCGCCCTGACGGGTCAGCATGCCTTCAATTTGCACCACGCTGTGGCCCGGCACAAACGGCGCCAGATGCGATTTCACGCCAATCGGCCCCATACCCGGGCCGCCGCCGCCGTGCGGAATGCAGAAGGTTTTATGCAGGTTGAGGTGCGAGACGTCCGCGCCGATAAAGCCCGGAGAGGTAATGCCGACCTGGGCGTTCATGTTCGCGCCGTCAAGGTAAACCTGGCCGCCAAACTGATGCACCACTTCGCACACTTCGCGAATAGTCTCTTCATAAACGCCGTGGGTGGACGGATAGGTCACCATGATGCAGGAGAGGTTCGCCGCATGCTGCTCGGCTTTCGCCCGCAGATCCGCCAGGTCGATGTTGCCATTTTTATCGCAGGCGACCACCACTACCTGCATTCCCGCCATCTGCGCGGAAGCCGGGTTGGTGCCGTGCGCAGAGCTTGGGATCAGGCAGATATCGCGATGCCCTTCGTTGCGGCTCTCGTGGTAATGGCGAATCGCCAGCAGGCCCGCGTATTCGCCCTGCGCGCCGGAGTTCGGCTGCATGCAGACCGCATCATAGCCGGTCAGCTTAACCAGCCAGTCGGAGAGCTGGGCAATCATCTGATGATAGCCTTCGGCCTGATCAACCGGGCAGAACGGATGCAGTTCGGCGAATTCCGGCCAGGTGATCGGGATCATCTCCGCGGCGGCATTCAGCTTCATGGTGCAGGAGCCCAGCGGGATCATCGCCTGGTTCAGCGCCAGATCCTTACGCTCCAGCGCGTGCATATAGCGCATCATCTCGGTTTCGCTGTGGTAGCGGTTGAACACCGGATGAGTGAGGATCGCATCGTCACGCAGCATGCTGGCCGGGATCGAACGGCTGTCCAGGGCCACGTCTTTATCCAGCGTGTCGATATCCAGGCCGTGATCGTCGCCCACGATGGCGCGGAACAGGTTCAGGACGTCTTCGCGCGTGGTGGCTTCATCGAGCGTGATCCCGACGGCGTGATGAATATCGCTGCGCAGGTTGATCTGCAGCGCTTCCGCCCGCGCCAGCACAGCGGCTTTATCGGCGACGTCCACGCACAGGGTATCGAAGTAGTGCGCATGGCGGAGCTTAAGGCCTTTTTTCTGCAGGCCATCGGCGAGAATATCGGTCAGGCGATGAATACGGCTGGCGATACGCTTCAGCCCAGCCGGGCCGTGGAATACGGCGTACAGGCTGGCAATATTGGCCAGCAGCACCTGGGAGGTACAGATATTGGAGTTCGCTTTCTCGCGGCGAATATGCTGCTCGCGCGTCTGCATCGCCATGCGCAGCGCGGTATTACCCGCCGCATCTTTCGATACGCCGATAATACGGCCCGGCATGGAGCGTTTGAATTCATCTTTTGCGGCAAAAAACGCCGCGTGCGGGCCGCCGTAGCCCATCGGTACGCCGAAGCGCTGGGCGGAGCCAAACACAATGTCCGCGCCCTGCTTGCCCGGGGCAGTCAGCAGAACCAGGGCCATAAAATCGGCCGCGACGCTGACAATCACTTTGCGCGCTTTCAGGTCAGCTATCAGTTTGCTGTAATCGTGAACCTCGCCGGTGGTGCCTACCTGCTGCAGCAGCACGCCAAAGACGTCCTGATGGTCGAGCGCTTTTTCCGCATCATCGACAATCACATCGAAACCAAAGGTTTCCGCGCGGGTGCGCACCACGTCCAGCGTCTGCGGATGAACGTCGGCGGCGACGAAGAAACGGTTGGCGTTTTTCAGTTTGCTTACGCGTTTGGCCATTGCCATCGCTTCCGCAGCGGCGGTGGCTTCGTCCAGCAGCGAGGCCGAGGCAATATCGAGCCCGGTCAGGTCGAGGGTCACCTGCTGGAAATTCAGCAGTGATTCCAGGCGACCCTGGGAAACCTCCGGCTGATAAGGCGTATAGGCGGTATACCAGCCCGGATTTTCCAGCATGTTGCGCTGAATCACCGGCGGCAGCTGCACGGCGGTGTAGCCCATGCCAATGTACGACTTGAAGCGCTTGTTACGACCGGCGATCGCCTTCAGTTCCGCCAGCGCGGCGAATTCCGTGGTTGCTTCGCCCACCTGCGGCGGCGTTGCCAGCTGGATATCCTGCGGCACAATCTGGCCAATCAGGGCGTTAAGCGAATCGGCGCCAACGGTTTTCAGCATCTCCTGCTGCTGCCGGGCATCCGGGCCGATGTGACGTTCAATAAAGGCGTCACGGTTTTCAAGCTGGCCTAAAGTCTGGGTCATGAGCGATGGTTCCTGAACGTGCGGTGAATCGTGATTGTCTGACGGGGTTGCCCGGCGAGCACTGACGCTAACCGGGCCAGAAGACGCAAATCATTCGCGTTGCAGGAAGCCAACGCCCCTGCAACGTGAAGGATGAAGCGTATTTATTCGTCTTCTAACAGAGCTTCATATGCGGTCGCATCCAGCAGCGCGGCAACCTGAGCTTCATCGCTGGCTTTGATTTTAAAGATCCAGCCGCCGGCGTACGGCTCGCTGTTGACCAGCTCAGGGGAGTCGTTCAGCTCTTCATTGACGGCAACGATTTCGCCGCTAATCGGCGCGTAGATATCGGAAGCGGCTTTGACGGATTCGGCAACCGCGCAGTCGGCGCCCGCTTCTACGGCGGCGCCCACTTCCGGCAGGTCAACGAAAACCATATCGCCAAGCAGCTCCTGCGCGTGCTCGGTGATACCGACGGTATAGGTGCCGTCCGCTTCTTTACGCAGCCATTCGTGTTCTTTGCTGTATTTCAGTTCTGCTGGTACGTTGCTCATCAATTCATCTCCAAATGGGAAATCACACCACGGCTTTGCCGTTGCGTACAAAAACGGGTTTGGTCACTTTGACCGGCATTTCGCGATTGCGAATCTGCACCACGGCGGTTTCACCGATGCCTTCCGGTACGCGCGCTAAGGCAATACTGTAGCCCAGCGTCGGGGAGAAGGTGCCGCTGGTGATAATGCCTTCTTTCTGATTGCCATCGGCATCGCTGAAGCGCACCGGCAGGCCGCCGCGCAGAACGCCTTTCTCGGTCATCACCAGGCCGACCAGCTGTTCGGCGCCTTTTTCACGCTGGAGTTCCAGCGCTTCACGCCCGATAAAATCACGGTCAGCCGGTTCCCAGGCAATGGTCCAGCCCATGTTAGCCGCCAGCGGAGAGACGCCTTCGTCCATTTCCTGGCCATAAAGATTCATGCCCGCTTCCAGGCGCAGCGTATCGCGCGCGCCAAGGCCGCACGGCTTAACGCCCGCGTCCAGCAGGCCGCGCCAGAAATCCACCGCCTGCTCGTTCGGCAGCGCGATTTCATAACCCGCTTCACCGGTATAGCCGGTAGTCGCAATAAACAGATCGCCCGCCTGCACGCCAAAGAACGGCTTCATGCCTTCCACGGCCTGGCGCTGCGCGCCGGTAAACAGCGTCGCCGCTTTCTCTTTCGCCTTTGGACCCTGTACGGCGATCAGGGATAGATCGTCACGCACGGTTATCTCAAGACCATAGGATTCAGACTGCTGGGTGATCCAGGCGAGGTCTTTTTCACGGGTGGCGGAGTTAACAACGAGGCGGAAATAGTCTTCAGAAAGGAAATAAACAATCAGGTCATCAATGACGCCGCCGGAGGCGGTCAGCATGCCGCTATAGAGCGCTTTGCCCGGTACGGTGAGCTTCGCCACGTCGTTAGCCAGCAGATAGCGCAGGAACTCGCGGATTCGGCTGCCGTGAAAATCGACGATGGTCATGTGCGACACATCGAACATTCCGGCATCACCGCGCACCGCATGATGCTCATCGATCTGGGATCCGTAATGCAGCGGCATCATCCAGCCATGGAAATCCACCATGCGCGCGCCGCATAGCGTGTGTTGTTCAAACAACGGAGTCTGTTGAGCCATCTTTTCCTCATCGAATAAAACGGAACCAGCCACGATTTTCGGCGTTTTTGCGCCGCGAAAAACGCCGCCAGCATCGCTAAAGGACGCCGACGCAAACGTTCTCTTTGGCCTGAACTTACCACCGATATCCGCACTAAACCATAAGCCTGGTCAGGACATCACATTAGCTTATGACCAAAATCAGCCGCAGAGCCTACAGAGTTTTTATCTACAATAAAGCGATTCAATCCGCACAAAACCAAACTAATTAGTTAAAAAAGCAGCGCATGATGATATTTTCTGCGAAATGACGGGCCTAATTTCTATAACAAAAAAAAGGTAACATTAATAAAACTAATGCGAAAAACGAGGTGAAATTAGATTATTTCAAATGAGAGGGGATAACCCGGCGCGGCGGCCGGGTGAGAGAAGTGTGACGTACTTAACGTAACCAGGCGGGCAGGTCGTTGAGCCCCATCGCTTGACGGATAAGCTGCGGCTTCACGCCGGGCAATGTATCCGCCAGCTTAAGACCGATATCGCGCAGCAGCTTCTTCGCCGGATTGTGGCCGGAGAACATGTCGCGAAAGCCCTGCATCCCCGCCAGCATCAGCGCAGCGCTATGTTTACGGCTGCGTTCATAGCGACGCAGATACAGATGCTGGCCGATATCCTTGCCCTGCGCGTGCAGGCGCTTCAGTTCGTCGATCAGCTCGGCGGCATCCATAAAGCCAAGATTAACGCCCTGCCCCGCCAGCGGATGAATGGTATGGGCGGCATCGCCGACCAGCGCCAGACGATGGGCGGCAAACTGACGCGCATAGCGGCCGGTGAGCGGGAAAACCTGGCGCTCGCTCTCCACGGCGCATAAGCCGAGGCGGTTATCGAAGGCAATATTCAGCGCCTGGTTAAAAGCGGCATCGTCCGCCTGCCGCATCCGCTCAGCCTCTTCGGGAGAGAGCGACCAGACAATCGAGCAGAGGTGCGGATCGCTCAGCGGCAGAAACGCCAGAATCCCTTCGCCGTGGAACGCCTGACGTGCCACCGCTTCGTGCGGTTCTTCGGTGCGAATAGTGGCAACCAGCGCATGATGGTGATAATCCCAGTAGGTGAGCGGGATATCGGCTTTATTGCGCAACCATGAATTGGCCCCATCGGCGCCAACCACCAGCCGGGCGGTTAACATCGTGCCGTCCTGCAGGCTAAGAAAGGCCTCGTTCTCCCCCCACGCAACCTGCTGCAGCTGCGCCGGAGCCAGCAGAGTGACGTCCGCGCAGCGCTGCGCTTTTTGCCACAGGGCGTGGTGAATCACGGCGTTTTCAATAATATGCCCAAGGTGGCTAAAGCCCATGCTCTGGTCATCAAAGCTGATGCGGCCAAAACTGTCTTTATCCCACACTTCCATACCGTGGTAGCAGCTGGCGCGCTGGGCGATAATATCCTGCCAGACGCCCAGTTTGCTCAGCAGCTTCTCGCTGGCGGCGTTAACCGCCGACACCCGCAGCGCCGGCGGCGCATCCGCGCTTAACGGCTGAGGCGCGGCCTGTTCCAGCACCGCAACGCGCAGCCCGCTGCCCTGCAAACCGCAGGCAACCGCCAGCCCCACCATTCCACCGCCAACAATAGCGACATCAACACTTTGCACGTTTCACTCCTTAACGGGGAACCCAACCGAGGGTACGCTGCGCCAGCGCATCGCGCGCCGGGGTAAATAATTCCATCGCCATCAGGCCGACGTTGCGCCCCACCACCAGCGGCGCCCAGCGATTGGCGAACAGATGCACCAGCCCATCGGTCACGCCGACGGTGGCGGCTTTATCTGCGGCGCGTCGGGTCTGATAGCGGCTCAGAAGCGGATAGCCGCCCGGATCCTCTCCTTCTGCCTGCGCCTGCGCCAGCATTTCCGCCAGGCTCATGACGTCGCGCAGACCGAGGTTAAATCCCTGCCCGGCAATAGGATGCAGCGTTTGCGCCGCGTTGCCGACCAGCGCCAGCCGATGCGCAACCGTGCGGCTGGCTCGGGTGAGCGAGAGCGGATACACGCTGCGCTTTCCGGCATGGACGATCCGGCCAAGACGCCAGCCGAATGCCTGCTGAAGCTCATGGCGGAAGCGTTCGTCCGACCAGCTCAGCACCTCTTCACGCCGCGACTGCGGATGACACCACACCAGCGAGCAGCGGCCCTGCGACATGGGCAGCATCGCCAGCGGGCCGTGTGGGGTAAAGCGTTCAAACGCGCGCCCGCTATGCGGCTGCGCGGTACTGACGTTGGCGATAATCGCCAGCTGTTCATAGGGTTCCTGCTGCCAGCTGATACCACAGCGGGCCCCCAGCGTCGAGCGCGAGCCGTCGGCGGCGACCAGCAGTTTACCGCTGAGGGTTTCGCCGTTGTCCAGAACCAGGCTTACGCTCTCTTCGCTGCGGCTGACATTTTCCACCTTTGCCGGGCAGTGCAGCGTCACGCCCGGCGCCTTGCGCAGCTGCGCAAACAGGCGCTGGCCGACATCGTGCAGCTCAACCACCTGGCCCAGCGCCGCCAGCCCATACTCCTCAGCCTCGAGCGTCACAAACCCCGCGTGGCCGCGATCGCTGACGTGAACGCGCTGAATGGCCGTGGCGCAGTCGGCTATCTCTTGCCAGATATCCACGCGAGCCAGCTGCTGGCAGGTGCCGGCAGCCAGAGCGATGGCGCGGGCGTCAAAGCCCGGATGCTGCGCGGAATCCGGCGCAGATGCTTCAACCAGATGCACCGGCAGCGTACCGCCGGTCAGGCGAGATATCGCTAGCGCCAGCGTCGCGCCGGTCATTCCTCCGCCGACGATCAGGACGCTCATAGCTGGCGCGCCGCCGCCATCAGCGCCTCGATATCGTCCGCTTTTTTCACTACGCCGGCGGTGAGGTTCTCATTACCGTCTTCGGTAATGACGATGTCGTCTTCAATACGAATGCCGATGCCGCGGTACTGGGCCGGCACGTCGGCATCCGTCGCAATATACAGCCCCGGTTCAACCGTCAGCACCATTCCCGGCTCAAGAATACGCGAGCGGTCAACGTCATAGCTGCCGACATCATGCACGTCGAGCCCCAGCCAGTGGCTCAGGCCATGCATAAAGAAAGGACGATGGGCGTTATTGGCAATCAGCTCATCAATTTCACCTTTCAGGATCCCCAGACGCACGAGGCCGGTAATCATAATCCGCACCACCTGCTGGTTAACCTCTTTAATTGAGGTACCCGGGCGATAGAGCTTCAGCGAGGTTTCCAGAGATTCAAGGACGATATCGTAAATCTCGCGCTGGGCCGGGCTAAATTTGCCGTTAACCGGGAAAGTTCGGGTGATATCGCCCGCGTAGCCGCGGTATTCGCAGCCTGCGTCAATCAGCACCAGATCGCCGTCGCGCAGCTCGCACTCATTTTCGGTGTAGTGCAGGATGCAGCCATTTTCGCCGCCGCCCACGATGGTGTTATAAGAAGGAAAGCGCGCGCCGTGACGGTTGAATTCGTGAAGGATCTCGCCTTCCAGATGATATTCGAACATCCCGGGACGGCATTTTTCCATAGCGCGGGTGTGGGCCAGCGCGGAGATCTCCCCTGCGCGGCGCATGACCTCCAGCTCTTCTGCCGATTTAAACAGGCGCATCTCATGCACCATCGGCCGCCAGTCAATGACCGAGCCTGGCGCCTGCAGATTCTGCCGTACGCCTTTGCGCAGTTTTTCCAGCGCGTTAAACACGATGTCGTCGGCGTAGGCATATTCGCCCTGCGCAAAGTAGATAGCGTCGAGGCCGTTAAGGAGCTGGAACAGTTGCTGATTGATTTCACTAAATGCCAGCGCGCGATCGACGCCCAGCTTCGCGGGGGCAGCTTCCTGCCCGAGGCGGCGGCCAAACCAGATTTCAGCGGTCAGATCGCGCACGCGGTTAAACAACACGCTGTGGTTGTGCGTCTCATCGCTTTTAATCAATACCAACAGCGCTTCTGGCTCATTAAAGCCGGTGAAGTACCAAAAATCGCTGCTCTGCCGGTAGGGATATTCTGAATCTGCGCTGCGTACCGCTTCCGGCGCGGCGAAAATGAGCGCTGCGCTGCCCGGCTGCATCTGCGCCAGTAGAGCCTGGCGACGAGAGAGAAATTCCTGCTGAGTCATGACGCCCCCTGAACGATTTAATGAATGATTAGTGTAGCGTCGGCTTTTGAACTTCCGGCGCAGTAGGTTTCTGAAGAGAGAAGGTGTCGTGGCACAGCAGCGCAGCAACGCGTACGTATTCGATAATCTCCTCCAGAGACATTTCGAGCTCTTCCTGATCCTCGTCTTCGTCATACCCGAGCTGAGCAATATTGCGCAGATCGTCGATGGCTTCACCCGTTTCGTCTTTGACTTTATCCAGCTTAGGCTGCGTCACGCCCAGCCCAAGCAGAAAATGGTTCACCCAACCCGCGAGCGCATCGGCGCGATCGAACACGCTCACCTCGTCGCCATCCGGCAGGTAGAGCTGGAATAAGAAACCGTCATCCTCCAGCGAATCGCTGGTGGCGGAATGCATGTTACGCAGCGCCTGCGCCAGCTCGTGACCAAAAGCCAAGCCTTCGTTAGTCAGATCGTGCACCAACGGCTGCCAGCTGCTGTCTTTGTTGCCGCCGCACAGGATCCCGCTAATCAAACCGTGCATTTCGGCAGGGGTTAATCCTACCCCTTGTTGGTTCAGTAACTGGTCTACAGCGTTGTAGCCAGGCATTTCGTTCTGTATAGACATGCGCATTCGTCATCGTTGGGAGGAATATTCATGATATGCTACCACTTTGGACCCTGGTGAACCAGAATAGGGCTTGTATCTTAAAACCAGGGTAGCTATAGTGTCGCCCCTTCGCAGACCCTCCCAGGGCGTGAAGGCCGCGCAGTCAATCAGCAGGAAGGTGGCATGTCTGCACAACCCGTAGATCTCCAAATTTTTGGCCGTTCACTACGAGTGAATTGCCCGCCTGAACAAAGGGATGCCTTAAACCAGGCAGCTGACGACCTGAATCAGCGGTTGCAAGATTTAAAAGAACGCACTAGAGTCACAAATACTGAGCAGCTGGTCTTCATCGCCGCGTTGAACATCAGCTATGAGTTGACTCAGGAAAAAGCGAAAACCCGCGACTACGCCGCCAGCATGGAGCAGCGTATTCGGATGCTTCAGCAGACCATCGAACAAGCATTGCTTGAGCAAGGTCGCATAAGCGAAAGACCCGGGCAGAAGTTTGAATAACACTTTGCATTTAACTGTGTTAGAGTAATCGCAAGAACAAAATTTCTCTGAGATGTTTGCAAGCGGGCCAGTCCCCTGAGCCGATATTTCATACCACAAGAATGTGGCGCTCCACGGTTGGTGAGCATGCTCGGCCCGTCCGAGAAGCCTTAAAACTGTGACGACACATTCACCTTGAACCAAGGGTTCAAGGGTTACAGCCTGCGGCGGCATCTCGGAGATTCCCTTCTTTTTCGTTTCATCCCCCCCTAAGTTAATTTTCGGCTTTTGCCGTCGTGTATTAGACTACGCCTGTTGGTATCGTTTGCTCACCGATGAGACTCAGGTATGACCCTATTGTCAGATATCCCCTTTACCAGGCAGCAAATTCGTCAGCAGATCCGCCAGCGCCGACGCGCGTTAACACCGGAGCAGCAAACCCAGTTCGCCCTCCATGCGGCGGACAGAATGATGGCGTATCCGCCGGTTCTGCTCGCGCAGACGGTCGCGGTATTTCTTTCGTTTGATGGCGAGCTGGATACGCGGCCGCTGATTGATCAGCTCTGGCGGGCAGGCAAACGGGTCTATCTCCCCGTGCTTCATCCGTTCAGCCCCGGCAATCTTCTGTTTCTGCACTACCACCCAAGCAGCGATCTGGTGGTGAATCGTCTGAACATCCGCGAACCGAAGCTCGACGTGCGCGATGTCCTCCCGCTTAGCCAGCTGGATGTACTGGTAACGCCGCTGGTCGCGTTTGATGCCGCCGGACAGCGCCTGGGTATGGGCGGCGGATTTTACGACCGGACGCTGCAAAACTGGCGGCAGTATCGCCTGCAGCCGGTCGGCTACGCGCATGATTGCCAGCAGGTTGACGCGCTGCCGACGGAGCAGTGGGATATCCCGCTGCCAGCGGTCATCACGCCGTCAAAAACCTGGCTCTGGTAAAACGCCCGAACAATTGACATTGCTGTTTTTTTCACCTAAATTCCTGGGTAAAGGGTGAGGGAGGCGAACCTCCCTCCTGCATTCTCTCTGTTAATATGCTGGCCAGGCGATGATTAACAGGATAAGCAGCATGATGAAGAGTCTCATCATCGTCCCTTTCCTTTTAGAGCCCCTGCCTCGGTAGGGGCTTTCCCGTTTCAGCCCCACGCTGAGTCTTTATCGTAAATCCCTTTCTTTCAGGCACAACGACATCCGACGGTTTTAATCGTCGTTTGCGGCAAGCCTCGCAAAGCGTTTGGGTGGCGACGGGAAATTGCAGAAGGGTCTATCAGGAGAAAAGGGGCAGGTCGATGACCTGCCCGCTGGCATAAAAGGAGTTAGAACAGCAGACGGGCGCGGATGGTGCCAGGAATAGCCTTCATCGCCTGCAGCGCGCTCTGCGCGACATCTTCTTCGGCTTCAATATCAATGACCACGTAGCCCATTTGCGGAGTGGTCTGCAGATACTGCGCCGCAATGTTAATGCCCTGCGCGGCGAAAATCTGGTTAATCGCGGTCAGAACGCCCGGACGGTTTTCATGGATATGCAGCAGACGGCGCCCGCCGTGCAGCGGCAGCGACACTTCCGGGAAGTTAACCGCCGAGAGCGTAGAACCGTTATCGGAGTATTTCGCCAGCTTGCCCGCCACTTCCAGACCGATGTTTTCCTGCGCTTCCTGAGTTGAGCCGCCAATGTGCGGGGTCAGGATAACGTTGTCGAACTCACAGAGCGGAGAGTTGAACGGATCGCTGTTGGTCGCCGGCTCGGTCGGGAAGACGTCGATCGCCGCGCCCGCCAGGTGCTTGCTCGCCAGCGCATCGCACAGCGCCGGGATATCCACCACGGTGCCGCGAGAGGCGTTGATCAGCAGCGCGCCGGGTTTCATCAGCGCCAGCTCTTCCGCGCCAATCATGTTCTTCGTGGAGGCGTTTTCCGGCACGTGCAGGCTCACCACATCGCTCATGTTCAACAAATCAGAAAGATGCTGGACCTGAGTCGCGTTACCTAACGGCAGCTTGCTTTCAATATCGTAGAAATAGACATGCATCCCCAGCGATTCGGCCAGAATACCCAGCTGCGTGCCGATATGACCATAGCCGATAATACCCAGCTTTTTGCCGCGCGCTTCAAAGCTGCCGACCGCCAGCTTGTTCCATACGCCGCGGTGCGCTTTGGCATTTGCCGCCGGTACGCCGCGGAGCATAAGCAGCAGTTCGCCGATCACCAGTTCAGCAACGGAACGGGTATTGGAGAACGGGGCGTTAAACACCGGGATACCGCGTTTCGCCGCCGCGTTTAAATCAACCTGGTTGGTACCGATACAGAAGCAGCCAACCGCAACCAGCTTCTCCGCCGCCGCGAAGATCTCTTCAGTCAGATGAGTACGGGAACGCAGGCCGATGAAATGGGCATCACGGATGGACGCTTTCAGCTCTTCGCTATCCAGCGCGCCTTTATGAAATTCGATATTGGTGTAGCCCGCTGCGCGAAGGCTGTCCACCGCTTTTTGGTGCACACCTTCAACCAGCAGAAATTTAATCTTGTCTTTTTCCAGTGATACCTTAGCCATTTCCCCGTCCTGTTTTTGTCTTAACTGATGTCGTGCGGAACGAAAGTTCTTCTCAGCAACATATCAAAAAAAACTATTGCGGCAATATGAACGTTTGCGTCGGCAACCTGAAGAAATATCAATCAGCGGGAAATAGCAGGACAAAACACCAGAAAGTAAAAGAAAGGTAGATTGTTACTAAGACAAGGCGCATAAATGTGACAGAAGTCACCAAAATAGGCCTGGAGAAAAAATATTTGCGAGGGAGCGATTCGCTCCCTCGGATCAGACTATTTAGTGATAGTTTTTACACCATCAGCGGTGCCAATCAGCGCGACGTCCGCACCGCGATTCGCAAACAGGCCGACGGTCACGACGCCCGGAATACCGTTAATGGTATTTTCCAGCGCAATAGCGTCCAGAATTTCCAGACCAAACACATCGAGGATCACGTTGCCGTTATCGGTCACGACGCCCTGACGATACTCCGGACGGCCGCCCAGCTTAACCAGCTGACGCGCCACGGCGCTGCGCGCCATCGGGATCACTTCCACCGGCAGCGGGAATTTACCCAGAATATCCACCTGCTTGGAAGCATCGGCGATACAGATAAATTTGTCGGCGACCGAAGCGATAATTTTTTCACGCGTCAGCGCTGCGCCACCGCCCTTGATCATCTGCATATGGCCGTTGATTTCATCTGCGCCGTCCACGTAAATACCAAGACGATCAACGCTGTTCAGATCAAAAACCGTGATACCGAGGCTTTTCAGTTTTTCAGTAGAGGCATCAGAGCTGGAAACCGCCCCTTCTATTTGCCCTTTCATGGTACCCAGCGCATCGATAAAGTGCGCCGCCGTCGAGCCCGTACCGACCCCAACGATAGTGCCCGGTTGTACATACTGCAGTGCCGCCCAGCCTACCGCTTTTTTCAGTTCATCTTGCGTCATGATTATGGTCCGAGATGTGAATTCCTGAGGCGCATTATAGAACATCAGGAGGGTCATTGTCCCTGCGACGACGATCACACAACGCGGTCGCCAATTTTTCATCTTCATCAAAAACAAATTTATGTCATAGTGCGAGTTAACGAAAAGTATTAGGGGGCACGCCAGAGCAATGAAACGACCGGACTACAGAACACTACAGGCGCTGGACGCGGTAATCAGGGAACGAGGGTTTGAGCGCGCCGCGCAGAAGCTTTGTATTACGCAGTCCGCCGTCTCTCAGCGCATCAAACAGCTGGAAAACATGTTTGGACAACCGCTGCTGGTGCGAACCGTACCGCCGCGTCCCACCGAACAGGGGCAAAAGCTGCTGGCCCTGCTGCGTCAGGTCGAACTGCTGGAAGAGGAGTGGCTGGGCGATGAACAAACCGGCTCCACGCCGCTGCTGCTATCGCTGGCGGTCAACGCCGACAGCCTGGCCACCTGGCTGCTGCCCGCGCTCTCCAGCGTGCTTTCCGACTCCCCTATTCGGCTGAACCTGCAGGTGGAAGACGAGACCCGGACCCAGGAACGCCTGCGCCGCGGCGAAGTGGTCGGCGCGGTCAGTATTCAGCCGCAGGCGCTGCCCAGCTGCCTGGTCGATCAGCTCGGCGCCCTCGACTACCTGTTCGTCGCCTCGAAGGAGTTTGCCCAGCGCTATTTCCCCAACGGGGTGACCCGCTCGGCGCTGCTGAAAGCGCCGGTGGTGGCATTCGATCATCTCGATGATATGCACCAGGCCTTTTTGCAGCAGAACTTCGATTTGCCGCCGGGCAGCGTGCCCTGCCATATCGTGAACTCCTCGGAAGCCTTTGTGCAGCTGGCCCGTCAGGGAACAACCTGCTGTATGATCCCGCATCTGCAAATTGAGAGAGAGCTGAACAGCGGCGAACTGATTAACCTCACGCCGGGCCTGTTCCAGCGCCGGATGCTCTACTGGCACCGTTTTGCTCCGGAAAGCCGCATGATGCGCCGGGTGACCGATGCGCTGATCGATTACGGCCATAAAGTGTTGAGACAAGATTAACCCCCGCAAGCAGGCCGGCGCCGTCCGGCCTGTATGACCCACCTTCTCCTGTTCATATCTTTGAAATACATCACAAAATAAAACATTTCATGCGGCAAAAAACGACGCATCGATGGCTATTTTTTGCTGGCGACAGGGGCGATGAAAAAGCTCACCGTATTCGCAATATCCCATTTCATTGCGCATACGGAGCACAACATGTCAGAGTTACGGGAGTGGCAAACGCTCGCCAACAAAGAGCTCAGCCGGCGGGAAAAAACCGTCGATGCCCTGGTAAAACAGACGGCAGAGGGCATTGACGTTAAGCCGCTGTATACCGAAGCCGATCTTGATAATCTGGAAGTGACCGGCACCCTACCCGGCCTGCCGCCTTACGTTCGCGGCCCGCGCGCCACCATGTACACCGCACAGCCGTGGACCATCCGCCAGTACGCCGGTTTCTCTACCGCTAAAGAGTCCAACGCTTTCTATCGCCGCAACCTCGCCGCCGGGCAGAAAGGGCTTTCCGTCGCCTTCGACCTCGCGACCCACCGGGGCTATGACTCCGATAACCCGCGCGTGGCGGGCGACGTGGGGAAAGCCGGCGTGGCGATCGATACCGTCGAAGACATGAAGATTTTATTCGATCGGATCCCGCTGGATAAGATGTCCGTATCGATGACCATGAACGGCGCGGTGCTGCCGATAATGGCGTTTTATATCGTCGCGGCGGAAGAACAAGGGGTGGAGCCTGAACAGCTCACCGGCACGATCCAGAACGATATTCTGAAAGAGTACCTGTGCCGGAATACCTATATTTACCCGCCAAAGCCCTCAATGCGCATTATCGCCGACATCATCGCCTGGTGTTCGGGCAACATGCCGCGCTTTAACACCATCAGCATCAGCGGCTACCACATGGGCGAAGCCGGAGCCAACTGCGTGCAGCAGGTGGCCTTTACCCTGGCCGACGGTATCGAATACATCAAGGCCGCGCTCTCGGCCGGGCTGAAAATCGATGACTTCGCCCCGCGCCTGTCGTTTTTCTTCGGCATCGGTATGGATCTGTTTATGAACGTCGCGATGCTGCGCGCCGCACGCTACCTGTGGAGCGAAGCGGTAAGCGGCTTCGGCGCCACCAATCCGAAATCCTTAGCCCTGCGCACCCACTGCCAGACCTCCGGCTGGAGCCTCACCGAGCAGGATCCGTATAACAACGTAATCCGCACCACTATCGAAGCGCTCGGCGCCACGCTCGGCGGCACCCAGTCGCTGCACACCAACGCTTTCGACGAGGCGCTTGGCCTGCCCACCGACTTTTCCGCCCGTATCGCGCGTAATACGCAGATCATCATCCAGGAGGAGTCAGAGATCTGCCGCACCGTAGACCCGCTGGCCGGATCGTACTACCTCGAATCGCTGACCGATCAAGTCGTTAAGCAGGCGCGGGCCATTATGCAGCAGATCGACGACGCGGGCGGAATGGCGAAGGCGATCGAGGCCGGACTGCCGAAACGGATGATCGAAGAGGCCTCCGCCCGTGAACAATCGCTGATCGACCAGGGCAAGCGCGTCATCGTCGGCGTCAATAAGTACAAGCTGGAAAAAGAAGATGAAACGGCGGTACTGGAGATCGACAACGTCAAGGTGCGCAACGAACAGATCGCCTCGCTGAAAAAAATTCGCGCCAGTCGGGACGACGTGACGGTAAAAGCCGCGCTGAACGCCCTCACCCACGCCGCGCAGCATGGTGAAAACCTGCTGGCCGCCGCCATCAACGCCGCCCGCGTCCGCGCCACGCTGGGCGAAATTTCCGACGCGCTGGAGGCGGCGTTTGACCGCTACCTGGTGCCCAGCCAGTGCGTCACCGGCGTGATTGCGCAAAGCTACCACCAGTCAGACAAAGCCGCCGGCGAGTTCGACGCTATTGTTGCGCAAACCGAAAAATTCCTCGCGGAACGCGGCCGCCGCCCGCGCATTCTGATCGCCAAAATGGGTCAGGATGGTCACGATCGCGGGGCCAAAGTGATCGCCAGCGCCTATTCCGATCTCGGCTTCGACGTTGACCTGAGCCCGATGTTTTCCACGCCAGAAGAGATCGCCCGCCTGGCGGTGGAAAACGACGTGCACGTGGTGGGCGCCTCCTCGCTGGCGGCAGGCCACAAAACCCTGATCCCCGAGCTGATCGATGCCCTGAAAAAATGGGGGCGGGAAGATATCTGCGTCATCGCCGGCGGCGTCATCCCGCCGCAGGATTACGCCTTTCTGCAGGCGCGCGGCGTGGCCGCCATTTACGGCCCCGGTACGCCGATGCTGGAGAGCGTACGCGACGTCCTGATGAGGATTAGCCAATATCATGATTAACCACGCCACGCTGACGGACGCCGTGCGGCGACTACGCCTGGGCGAGCGGGCCACGCTCGCCCAGGCCATGACGCTGGTGGAGAGCCAGCATCCCCGCCATCAGGCGCTAAGCGCACAGCTGCTGGATGCCATTATGCCCTTCACCGGCAACGCCCTGCGCCTCGGCGTCACCGGCACGCCGGGGGCCGGAAAAAGCACTTTTCTGGAAGCTTTCGGCATGCTGCTGATTCGCCACGGCCTGCGGGTCGCGGTGATAGCGGTCGATCCGAGCAGCCCGGTCAGCGGCGGCAGCATTCTTGGCGACAAGACGCGCATGATCGAACTGGCGCGATCGGATTCGGCCTTTATTCGCCCGGTGCCCTCCAGCGGCCATCTGGGCGGCACCAGCCTGCGCGCGCGGGAGCTGATACTGCTGTGCGAAGCGGCGGGCTATGACGCGGTGATTGTCGAAACCGTCGGCGTCGGCCAGTCGGAAACGGAACTCTCCCGGCTGGTGGACTGCTTTATCTCGCTGCAGATCGCCGGCGGCGGTGACGATCTGCAGGGCATTAAGAAGGGGATTATGGAGATGGCGGATATCGTGGTTATCAATAAAGATGATGGCGAGAACCGCGCCAGGGTGGCAATCACCCGTCATATGTATGAATCCGCCCTGCATATTCTGCGCCGCAAGCACGCCGCGTGGCAGCCGCGCGTTTTGAGCTGTAGCGCGCTGGAGCAGCGCGGCATCGAAGCCGTCTGGCTCGCAATTCTTGACTTCAAAACCACCCTCACCGACAGCGGCGATCTGGAAAAACTGCGCCAGCGCCAGGCGCTGGAGTGGCTGCAAAAGCAGGCCGAAACCGAGGCGCTGCACCTGCTGTTTGCCCGAACCGACTTTGCACGCTACTTCCAGCAAACGCTACAGGCGGTGAAAAACAACGGCCTCTCGCCGCGCACCGGCCTGCGGCAGATTAGCGAATTCCTCCAGAATCATTACTTTGCGTAAAAGGATATTTATGTCTTATCAATATGTTAATGTCGAAATTATCCGTAAGGTTGCGGTGATTGAGTTCAACTATAGCCGCAAGCTCAACGCCTTAAGCAAGGTGTTTATCGACGATCTGATGCAGGCGCTGAGCGACCTCAACCGGCCGGAAATTCGCTGCGTCATTTTACGCGCGCCCGGGGGAGCAAAGGTTTTCTCCGCCGGCCATGACATCCACGAATTGCCCGGCGGGCGCCGCGATCCGCTCTCGTATGACGATCCGCTGCGTCAGATCACCCGTATGATCCAAAAGTATCCGAAACCGGTGATCTCCATGGTCGAAGGCAGCGTCTGGGGCGGCGCGTTTGAGATGATCATGAGCTCCGATCTGATCATCGCCGCCAGCACGTCCACGTTCTCTATGACGCCGGTGAATCTCGGCGTGCCCTACAACCTGGTCGGCATTCACAATCTGACCCGCGACGCCGGCTTTCATATCGTGAAAGAGCTGATTTTCACCGCCCTGCCGATTACCGCCCAGCGCGCGCTGGCGGTCGGTATTCTCAATCACGTGGTGGACGCCGACGAACTGGAAGATTTTACCTTGCAGATGGCGCACCACATCTCCGAGAAAGCGCCGCTGGCGATCGCGGTCATTAAGGAAGAGCTGCGCGTGCTTGGCGAAGCCCACACCATGAATTCCGATGAGTTCGAACGTATTCAGGGAATGCGTCGCGCCGTCTACGACAGCGTGGATTATCAGGAAGGCATGAGCGCGTTTATGGAAAAGCGTAAACCTGAGTTCGTCGGCCATTAATCACGCCGGATTAAGGAGTATAAAATGAAACGGATGAGCGCCGATGAAGCGGCGGAGATTATCCAGCACGACCAGATGGTGGCGTTCAGCGGATTCACGCCCGCCGGTTCGCCTAAAGCGCTGCCCGCGGCCATCGCTCGCCGCGCTGATGAATTACATCGGGCGCAGAAGCCTTTTCAGATCCGCTTGCTGACCGGCGCCTCCATCAGCGCCGCCGCCGATGATGCGCTATCGGCAGCCGATGCCGTCTCGTGGCGCGCGCCGTATCAGACCGCCTCCGGACTGCGGCAAAAAATCAACCAGGGGCAGGTGAAGTTTGTCGATCTGCACCTGAGCGAAGTGGCGCAAATGGTCAACTATGGGTTCTTTGGCGAGATTGATGTCGCGGTGATCGAAGCTTCGGCTATCGCGCCGGACGGACGGGTCTGGCTCACCAGCGGTATCGGCAACGCGCCAACCTGGCTGCTGCGGGCGAAGAAAGTGATCATTGAGCTGAATCACTACCACAGCCCGCGGGTTGCCGAGCTGGCCGATATCGTGATCCCCGGCGCCCCGCCGCGGCGCAACAGCATCGCCATCTTTCATGCGATGGATCGCGTGGGCAGCCGGTACGTGCAAATCGATCCGAAAAAGATTGTCGCTGTGGTGGAGACCGAGCTGCCCGACGCCGGAAACGTTCTGGATAACAATAATCCGGTTTGTCAGAAAATTGCCGATAACGTGGTCACCTTTCTGCTGGAAGAGATGGCTCGCGGACGCATCCCGCCTGAATTTCTGCCGCTGCAAAGCGGCGTGGGCAATATCAACAACGCGGTCATGGCGCGGCTGGGCGAAAATCCGGATATCCCGGCTTTTATGATGTACTCGGAAGTTTTACAAGAGTCGGTGGTTCATCTGCTGGAAACGGGGAAAATCACCGGCGTTAGCGCCTCCAGCCTGACGATATCCGCCGGTTCGTTGCGCAAGATTTACGACAATATGGATTTCTTCGCCAGCCGCATTGTCCTGCGCCCGCAGGAGATCTCCAATCATCCGGAAATTATCCGCCGTCTGGGGGTTATCGCCCTCAACGTGGGGCTGGAGTTTGATATCTACGGTCACGCCAACTCGACGCACGTAGCCGGGGTGAATCTGATGAACGGCATCGGCGGCAGCGGCGATTTTGAACGCAACGCCTGGCTCTCTATCTTTATGGCGCCGTCCATCGCCAAGGACGGGAAGATCTCCACCATCGTGCCGATGTGCAGCCATGTCGATCACAGCGAGCACAGCGTGAAGGCGATCGTTACCGAGCAGGGTATCGCCGATCTGCGCGGGCTATCGCCGCTGCAGCGCGCCCGCGCCATCATTGATAACTGCGCGCATCCGCTCTACCGGGACTATTTACATCGCTATCTGGAGAGCGCTCCCGGCGGTCATATTCACCACGACCTCGCCCACGCCTTCGACCTGCATCGTAATCTGCTTGAGCACGGTTCAATGCTCGGCTAGCCCTCCGCGCCGTCGCGATCTTCAGTAATGTGCTGAAGCATCGTGGCGGTATAGCGATGATTTTTCAGCGAATAGAGATACTCCTGCATATACATCGCGCTGCCGGGCGCGTCGAAGTACTTCAGCTTCGCCGGATTCACCAGACGCCAGGCGAAGTAAGGAATAACCGTCAAAAACTGCCCGCGCTCTACGGCGCTAATTTTGGCCATAAAGCTGTAGGGACGATAGATAATCGTCGGGTTGATCCCGCTGGGGCGCATATACGCGTCCAGCATCGCCTCAAAATTGGCCCGGTTCTGGAAACGCATCTGCAGCCAGGGCAGCTCACGTAACAGATCCTGCGGCGGCTTATCTTCATAACGGCGGGAAACAAGAAACCCCAGACGCAGCGGCGCCAGTTCGCTAATGGTCAAATTTTCCAGCTCCTGCACGCGGGGCGAAACATGCTGCGGCGAGATAATAAAATCCAGCTGGCGATCGAACAGGTTATCAATCACGCCATTCTCGCTGAACTCCACGGCCTGGGTGGTTACGCCATCGTATTTATCGCCCAGGCTGATGAGCTGATCGAAAATAATCGTTGGATAGGTATTGTCGATGCCGATAACGATGTTGCGCGAGCGGTGCGCGGAATAGTGAATTTCGTTATCGATGGCCGATAAGCGCTGATAAATGGGAAACAGCTTCTGATAGAGCTCCTGCCCCGCTTTATTGAGGCTGATGCTGTTATCTTTACGGGTAAATAGCGTATAGCCGATCTGATCCTCCAGCGCAGCGATGCTCTTGCCGAAGGGAGACGCGGTCATATGAATTTTTTCCGCCGCTCTGGCAATATTATTGGTCTGCGCCAGCAGAATGAAATTGCGCATCTTTTTCGAAATAAAGATATCCATGCTCACCTCATCGTAGAACAGGGATATATCCTTACCTTATTCAGGGAAAAGACTTTTGTCGCGCTCTCAATTTTACAGATAGTGACAGAAAAAGCCCGGCGCTAAGGCCGGGCGACAGGATTACTGCGCGGCTTTGGGTTCTTCAGCGGGTTTCGCCGGTTCCGCAGGTGCTGGCGCAGGCTGGGTCGGCTGCAGCTCAAACACCACGTCCACCTGGTCATCAAACTGAATGGTCGCCTGCTCGTAGGTTTCCTGAGCAGAAACCGGCGCCGCATCGGCTTTCATCATCCGCACCATCGGGCTCGGTTGGTAGTTGGAGACATGATAGCGAACGCTGTAGACGGGCCCCAGTTTGCCGTGGAACCCGGTAGCCAGCTCCTGAGCCTGGTGAATGGCATCATCAATCGCCGCTTTACGCGCTTTATCTTTATAAGCGTCCGGCTGCGCCACGCCCAGTGAAACCGAACGGATCTCATTCAGGCCGGCTTTAAGCGCCCCATCTAACAGACCGTTGAGCTTATCCAGCTGGCGCAGCGTCACTTCAACGCTACGCACCGCGCGGTAGCCCTTAAGAATGCTTTTACCGTTCTGATAGTCGTAATCAGGCTGGGTACGCAGGTTAGCTGAGTTAATGTCTTTCTTCGCAATGCCGCTCTTCTCCAGGAAGGAGAGATACTGGGCCACGCGCTCATCGGCCTGTTTTTTAGCGGATGCCGCGTCTTTCGCGGAGACGTTTACTTCAATCGCCAGCGTAGCGATATCAGGAACCGCAGCGACGCTGGCGGTACCTGAAGTGACGATATGTGGGCCGTTTGGCAACTCATTTGCCTGAACCGCCATTGCGCTAAATCCGAGTGCCGCCGCCAGGGCCATGACTTTTAACTTCACTGTCGTTTCTCCATCTTACATTGGTCGTCTATACGCAGACGCATGCCTGCAAGCTTAGCGCGTACGCGGAGAAAGTCCATCGGACAAGGCTTAGTTAAGCAGCGCCTGAACATGAGCGAAGCCATCCTTCGCCAGCTGGAAGGCAATGACCCACATCACCAGACCGACCAGCACGTTGATAACGCGCTGAGCCTTCGCCGTGCTCAGGCGCGGGGCGAGCCAGGCGGCCAGCAGGGCCAGCCCAAAGAACCATAAGAATGAGGCGCTGATGGTACCTAAGGCAAACCAGCGCTTCGGCTCCATCGCCAGCTGCCCGCCAAGGCTGCCGAGAACCACAAACGTATCCAGATACACGTGCGGATTCAGCCAGGTGACAGCCAGCATGGTGACGATAATTTTCCAGCGTCCCTGCTTCATCACTTCCGCGCTGGCCAGCGCCAGATTGCTGCTCAAGGCCGTTTTCAGCGCGCCAAAGCCGTACCACAATAAAAAAGCGACGCCGCCCCAGGTCACCAGCGCCAGCAGCCACGGTGACTGCATCAGCAGCGCGCTGCCGCCAAAAATCCCGGCGCAGATCAGCAGCAGATCGCTGATGGCGCACAGCAGAGCAATCATCAGGTGGTACTGACGACGAATGCCCTGATTCATCACAAAGGCGTTTTGCGGACCGAGCGGCAAAATCATGGCCGCTCCCAGGGCAAGGCCCTGAAAGTAATACGATAACATCGCAAGTGATTTCCACTGAAAGAGTCAATGCCGGGGAATATAGCGCGCGGAAATCATTAGAGGAAATTGAAAATTTTAATCGTTAATAAGAACTACTAATAGGGCGCAGAAAAAAGGCCGGACAAACCGGCCTGTATAAAAGAGGAGAATTACTCTGCTTTTTCCTGCGGACGAATGACGTGAACGTCCATCTGCGGATACGGGAAGCCGATGCCATTGGCGTCAAAGTCGCGCTTAATACGCTCCAGAACGTCCCAGTATACGCTTTGCAGATCGCTGCTCTTACTCCATACGCGCACCACGTAGTTCACCGAAGAAGCGCCCAGTTCATTGAGACGCACGGTCATTTCACGATCTTTGAGGATACGTTCATCCGATTCGATGATATTGGTGAGCAGCTGCTTCACTTTATCGATATCAGCGTCGTAGGCCACGCCGATGATAAACTCGTTGCGGCGCACCGGCTCGCGGGAGAAGTTGATGATATTCCCGGCAATGATTTTACCGTTCGGCACCACCACGATTTTGCCATCCGCGCTGCGCAGGGTCGTGGAGAAAATCTGCACGTTCAGCACGGTTCCCGCGATACCGCCAAGGTCAACGTATTCACCGGCTCGGAACGGGCGAAAGACCACCAGAAGGACGCCAGCGGCAAGGTTAGACAGCGAGCCCTGCAGCGCCAGACCGACGGCTAAGCCCGCGGCGCCGAGCACCGCGATCACCGAGGCGGTTTGCACGCCCACGCGGCCGAGAGCGGCGATCAGGGTAAAAGCAATAACGGCGTAGCGTACCAGCGCAGAGAGAAAATCGGCAACGGTGGCATCAATATGCCGCGCCCGCATCAGGCGATTGACGGTGTTGGAAACAATCCGCGCCACGATCAAACCGACAATAATAATCGCGATAGCCGCGACAATGTTGACGGCATAGCTCAGCAGTAACGCCTGATTGCGCACCAGCCATGAACCGGCGTTATTTATGCTATCGACAACGTTCAAATCTTCCATTCAACTTTCCTTATGGATACCCGGACGGGGAAAAAATAACCAAACCTGATAATTACAAACAGGTTAAGGGTAAACAATAAGAGTGCGTTTTGCCAAATTGATCACATTTATTTAGCAACATTTCATGTTGTTCAGATAATAAAAAAGCCCGCATTTCTGCGGGCTTCCGGGTAAGCAACAAACCTTTCTTACAGAACGTCGATCGCGTTCAGCTCTTTAAATGCCTGCTCCAGACGAGTCACCATGGACGTCTGTGCAGCGCGCAGCCATACGCGCGGATCGTAGTATTTCTTGTTCGGCTGGTCTTCGCCTTTCGGGTTGCCCAGCTGGCCCTGCAGGTAAGCTTCGTTAGTTTTGTAGTACTGCAGGATACCGTCCCAGGTTGCCCATTGGGTATCGGTATCGATGTTCATTTTGATCACGCCGTAGCTTACGGAGTCTTTGATTTCCTGAGCGGAAGAACCGGAACCACCGTGGAATACGAAGTTCAGGCTGTTGTGCGGCAGGTTGTGTTTCTTAGAAACGTATTCCTGAGAGTCGCGCAGGATAGTCGGGGTCAGTACCACGTTGCCCGGCTTGTAAACGCCGTGTACGTTACCGAAGGAAGCGGCGATGGTGAAACGCGGGCTGATTTTGCTCAGCTCGGTGTACGCGTAATCAACGTCTTCCGGCTGGGTGTACAGAGCAGAAGCGTCCATGTGGCTGTTGTCCACGCCGTCTTCTTCGCCGCCGGTGCAGCCCAGTTCGATTTCCAGAGTCATGTCCATTTTGGCCATACGCGCCAGGTACTTAGAACAGATCTCGATGTTTTCGTGCAGGGACTCTTCAGACAGGTCGATCATGTGAGAAGAGAACAGCGGTTTGCCGGTTGCGGCGAAGTGTTTTTCACCCGCGTCGAGCAGACCGTCGATCCACGGCAGCAGTTTCTTAGCGCAGTGGTCAGTGTGCAGGATAACCGGAACACCGTAGTGCTCAGCCATCTGATGCACGTGATGCGCGCCAGAGATAGCGCCCAGGATGGCTGCGCCCTGAGGAACGTCAGTTTTCACGCCTTTGCCCGCGATGAACGCAGCGCCGCCGTTAGAGAACTGAACGATAACCGGAGAACGAACTTTTGCAGCTGCTTCCAGAACGGCGTTGATGGAATCAGTACCCACGCAGTTTACCGCTGGCAGAGCAAAGTTGTTTTCTTTAGCTACCTGGAACACTTTCTGAACGTCGTCGCCAGTGATGACGCCCGGTTTTACGAAATCAAAAATTTTAGACATGTTACGTAGTCCTGTATCTGTATCTTCGACCGTTGAAGAAGGTTCGCGAGCTTTTACGCGCGCTGAAAAACAGGCGGGTCTCCCCGCCTGAACTGAATTACTGCTTAGCGCGCTCTTCGAGCATGGCTACTGCCGGCAGAACTTTACCTTCCACGAATTCGAGGAATGCGCCGCCGCCGGTGGAGATGTAGGAGATTTTGTCAGCAATACCGAACAGGTCGATTGCTGCCAGGGTGTCGCCGCCGCCTGCGATGGAGAACGCTTCGCTGTCTGCGATGGCGTTAGCTACGATTTCAGTACCTTTGCGGAAGTTCGGGAATTCGAATACGCCGACCGGGCCGTTCCACAGGATGGTTTTCGCGTTTTTCAGGATTTCAGCCAGTTTCTCTGCGGAAGCATCGCCCAGGTCCAGAATCTGCTCTTCATCTTTGATGTCGTTAACAGATTTCAGGGTAGCGGTTGCGGTTTCAGAGAACTCGGTTGCCACGCGAACGTCAGTCGGAACCGGGATATCGCAGGTTGTCAGCAGGCGTTTCGCTTCGTCAACCAGATCGGCTTCGTACAGGGACTTACCGACGTTGTGGCCCTGAGCGGCAACGAAGGTGTTGGCGATGCCGCCGCCGACGATCAGCTGGTCAGCGATTTTAGACAGGGAGTCCAGAACGGTCAGTTTGGTAGAAACTTTAGAACCACCCACGATAGCGACCATCGGACGAGCCGGTTCTTTCAGCGCTTTACCCAGGGCGTCCAGCTCAGCGGCCAGCAGCGGGCCTGCGCAAGCGACGTCAGCGAATTTGCCGATACCGTGAGTAGAAGCCTGCGCGCGGTGAGCGGTACCGAACGCGTCCATGACGAATACATCGCACAGCGCAGCGTATTTTTTCGACAGCGCTTCGTCGTCTTTCTTCTCGCCTTTGTTAAAGCGAACGTTTTCCAGAACCACCAGCTCACCGGCAGCGACTTCAACGCCGTCCAGGTAATCTTTAACCAGACGTACCGGGTTAGACAGTTTGTCTTTCAGATAGTTAACAACCGGCAGCAGAGAGAATTCTTCGTTGTACTCGCCTTCGGTAGGACGACCCAGGTGGGAAGTGACCATCACTTTCGCACCCTGTTTCAGGGCCAGTTCGATGGTCGGCAGAGAAGCACGGATACGCGCGTCGCTGGTTACTTTCCCTTCTTTAACCGGTACGTTCAGATCCGCACGGATAAAAACGCGTTTACCAGCCAGATCCAGATCGGTCATCTTAATTACAGACATGGTGAATCCTCTCGTTGATTCTTGATAAAGTTTTGCAGGCGCCTGAGCGCCTTACCTGAAACCTTGTGCGGCCATCGCTAACGTGGTGTCGAGCATCCGGTTAGCAAAGCCCCATTCGTTATCGCACCAGACCAGCGTTTTGATCAAATGCGCGCCACTTACCCGCGTTTGCGTGCCATCAACGATGGCGCTATGGGGATCGTGGTTGAAATCTATCGAGACTAACGGCAATTCCGTATAGTCAACTATACCATGAAATGCACCCAGTGCTGCTTTTTGCAGCAACTGGTTGACTTCACTTGCTTTTACCGGTTTTTTCACCGTTACGCTAAGGTCGATCGCCGTCACATTAATCGTCGGTACACGAACCGCGATCGCTTCAAAGCGATCGTTAAACTGAGGGAAAAAACGCGTGATCCCCGCAGCAAGCTTAGTATCAACCGGGATGATTGATTGGCTGGCCGCTCGCGTCCTGCGTAAATCCGGATGCCAGGAATCAATGACCTGCTGATCGTTCATTGATGAGTGGATCGTGGTTACCGTTCCTGACTCTATACCGTAGGCATCATCTAACAGCTTAATGACCGGAATAATGCAGTTGGTGGTGCAGGAGGCGTTGGAGACGATACGGTGCTCGGTTCTGAGCTCAGCATGGTTTACGCCAAAAACGATCGTCGCGTCGAGGTCGTTGCCGCCAGGGTGTGAAAAAAGCACTTTTCTGGCGCCGGCTTGAAGATGGGCTTCGCCATGCTCGCGGCTGCCGTAAACGCCGGTACAGTCAAGCACCACATCAACCGCCAGTTCCCGCCAGGGCAACACCTCAAGGGAAGATTCATGCAGAAGACGAATGGCATCGTCGCCAACAAACAGCTGCTCTCTCTCCTGACGTACATCCCAGGCAAAGCGCCCATGGCTGGTGTCATATTTCAATAAATGCGCGATGCCGGCAGCATCCGCCAGTTCATTGATTGCCACCACGGTAATTTCCGCACGACGCCCGGATTCATACAAAGCACGAACCACGTTACGCCCGATGCGACCGAAGCCATTAATCGCAATGCGTATGGTCATAGGTCTCCTGCAAGGCTATCCATGATATGAGGTGGCTGACAGAGTAATGCAGCAACGCTCTAAGGGAAACCTTACCTGTCGCAAACTGCGACTGATTGATTAATTGTCGAACATTTAGACGACTGAAACGCTTCAGCTAGAATAAGCCAAACAAGGAATAAAAGGAATGATTGTCCAGCCGGAGAAACCATTTATCTGACTTACATCACACTTTTACCCTCTCTGCCGCGGAATTTATTCCCTATTCCACAATGACGAATAAGCGTAGCAAAATCTTTTCGTTGCCGGGCGGCAAACACTGATTTATATCAGAAACTATACCGTATAGCGGCGATATGATGACCGTTACGTCCGAGTCTCGGAGTCCCTCGAAAAAATGACAATCCCCCACTTGCAGCCCTCTGCGGCTCGTTACTATGCGCTTCGCTTACTTCCGGGCGATGAGGTTTTTTCACGCCTGCGCGCCTTCATACAAGAGCAACAGATTCAGGCCGCCTGGATAGCCGGCTGTACCGGCAGCTTAAGCGATGCGGCATTACGTTTTGCCGGTCAGGATGAGACCACTTTATTGACCGGAACCTATGAGGTTATCTCCCTGAACGGCACGCTGGAATGGCAAGGTGAACATCTCCATTTAGCGATATCCGATCCGCAAGGCGCCATGCTCGGCGGCCATATGATGCCCGGCTGTACCGTCCGCACCACCCTTGAGCTGGTGATAGGCGAACTGACCTCCCTGGCGTTTAGCCGTCAGCCGTGCGCGGTTTCCGGCTATGACGAACTGGTCATTTCATCCCGATAACTTTTCCCCTTAAAGAGGTTTCTATGGCTCGTCGCCAATTTACCAGCCAGTCCCTGGTGCTGATTGCGATCGCCGTCGCCATCAATATGATCGGCGGACAGCTCATCAGTCTGTTAAAGCTTCCCATCTTTCTCGATTCGATCGGCACCTTAATCAGCGCGGTTTTACTCGGCCCGGTCATTGGCATGTTGACCGGGTTACTGACCAACCTCCTGTGGGGGCTGCTGACCGATCCGATTGCCGCCGCCTTTGCGCCGGTGGCGATGGTGATTGGTCTGGTCGCCGGATGGCTGGCGCGCGCGGGATGGTTCCGCACCTTACCGAAGGTGGTCATTAGCGGCGTTGTCATTACCCTCGCCGTGACCGCGGTCGCCGTACCGCTGCGTACGGCGCTGTTCGGCGGCGTGACGGGCAGCGGCGCGGATCTGTTCGTCGCCTGGATCCATTCGGCAGGTCAGAATCTGCTGGAATCGGTGGCGATTACCGTCTTAGGCGCTAATCTGGTGGATAAAATCCTTACCGCAATTATCGTCTGGATCCTGCTGCGCCAGCTGCCGCTGCGCACGCTGCGTCAGTTTCCTGCGATGTCTGCCGTACGCTAATGCACCCTTTTACGTCATTAACCCTCTGGGCGCTGGCGGCGGCGACTACGCTGCTGCTGCCCGCAGAGACGGCGCTGCCGGTTTATAGCGCAGCGGCGTTTCTCAGCTTGCTGCTGTTCAGGGCGACGCGGCGGCGGGCAAAATACGTCGCCTGGCTCCTCTTCTCGCTGGGCATTGGCCTGTGGCTGGTCCACGGCGGCTGGTTTACCCAGTGGCTGAGCGGCCACCCTCGCGACCCGCAGCGCTGGGCCAGCGCCATCACGCTCTGGCTGAGAATTCTGGCGATTGTTTCAACGTCACAGCTGTGGATGGAGTACGTACCGGTACAGCGCTTTATTCGCGCCCTGTTTGCTTCACGCCTGCCGCCGGGCGTCGCTTATCTGTTCGCTGGCCCGCTGCTGGTTGTCGAACAGCTAAAGCGCCAGCTGACGATTATCCACGAAGCCCAACGCGCCCGCGGCGTACCGCTGGACGAGAACGGCTATCAGCGGCTGCGCGCTATGCCTGCGCTCATTATCCCTCTGACCCACAACGCGCTTAACGATCTGGCGATACGCGGAGCGGCGCTGGATATGCGGGCATTTCGTTTACATCGTCGGCGCACCACGCTTTGGGCGCCGAAAGACAGCGCCTTACAACGTCTGGCGCGTTACGGCATGCTGCTGGCGATGGCCGCTGAAGCTGGAGCCTGGCTATGGTTACGTTAGAACAATTCCGCTATCACCCGACCCAGGCGGCGCGATCTGCGGCATGCTTTGATTTTCATTATTCGCAGCCCGGCATTGTGGCGATTTTTGGCGATAGCGGCAGCGGGAAAAGCACTCTGGCGCAGATTATGGCGGGCTGGTATCCGGATTTTCTGCCCGGCGATATCGAAGGTAAAGGCACCCTGCTTGGTATCCCCATCGGGCAGCAATCGCTGGTCGAACGGGCGCAGACCATCCAGCTGGTCCAGCAATCACCCTATCTCCAGCTTTCCGGCTGTACCTTCAGCGTCGAAGAAGAGGTCGCTTTTGGCCCTGAAAATCTCTGCCTCAGCGAAGAGGAGATTATGCGCCGTATTGACGAAGCGCTGACGCTGACGGCGTGCCAGGCGTTACGACATCGCCACCCCTCCACGCTATCCGGGGGAGAAACCCAGCGCGTGGCGATCGCCTGCGCGCTGGCTATGCGGCCAACGCTACTGATCCTTGACGAAGCCTTTAGCCGCCTGACGGCGCAGGCAAGCGCTATGCTTCTGGAGCGCCTGGGACACTGGGCGCTGGCGCAGCGTTCATTGATTATCCTTTTTGAACGCCCCCCTTCGCCTTTTCTTGCCTGGTGTCAGCAGGGATGGCGACTGCACGATGGAGCGCTTTCCCCGCTATGCTAACGTTGAATCAGGTGACCTGGCGCTGGCCCGGCGCGACGGCTGACTGTTTGCAAAATATCTCGCTGGCGCTCGGCCAGGGGGAATGGCTGGCGCTCACCGGCGATAATGGCGCGGGGAAATCCACCCTGCTGCGGGTGATGGCCGGACTGCTACCCGCCACGTCTGGTACCGTCAATTTGCTGGATAAGCCGATTGCGCAATACAAAAACCGTCAACGCGCCAATATCATCGGCGTGCTGTTTCAGGAGGCCGAAAACCAGCTCTTCCACAGCAAAGTCGCGGAAGAGGTCGCCTTTGGGCTGCGGCTCCAGAAATTGCCTCCTGCGGAGGTTGCGCAACGCACCGCGGCGGCGCTGAAATTATGCCGGCTGGAGAGCGTAGCCGACGCGCATCCGCTGGATTTACATACCGCCCAACGCAGGATGGTCGCCGTCGCCTCTCTGGAAGCCATGGCGCCAGAAATACTGCTGCTTGACGAACCCAGCCGCGATTTTGACCAGCACTGGCTGACAATATTTGAAGCGTGGCTGGCGGTTTGCCGCAAAAGAGGGACCAGCCTAGTGGCCATCAGCCACGATGAGGCGTTTACACGGCGGCACTTTTCCCGCCGGGTGCTTCTGGAAAAAGGCAGAGTGCTGAGGATGGTCTGAAAAAGAAACGGGCCGCCAGAGCGACCCGTTTTTTACGGCGGCAGCCAGAGTTTTTACACGGAGGCGGCGCTGCGCACCTGTCCGGGCTACCCGACCGCGCTGGCCCGTAGCCCGGAGGCGGTAAAAGAACTACAGCAGTGCTTTCGCTTTCGCGACCACGTTATCCACGGTGAAGCCAAACTCTTCAAACAGCTGCTCCGCCGGCGCAGACTCACCGAAGGTGGTCATGCCAACGATCGCGCCGTTCAGGCCCACGTATTTGAACCAGTAGTCGGCGATACCCGCTTCGATGGCCACGCGCGCAGAGACGGCTTTCGGCAGCACGGCTTCACGGTAAGCGGCATCCTGCTTGTCAAACGCGTCGGTGGACGGCATGGAAACCACGCGCGCTTTCACGCCTTCGGCAGTCAGTTTTTCGTAAGCGGCAACCGCCAGCTCCACTTCAGAACCGGTGGCGATGAAGATCAGCTCCGGCTGTCCCGCGCAGTCTTTCAGCACGTAGCCGCCGCGGGCGACGTTCGCCAGCTGCTCTTCGGTACGCTCCTGCTGCGCCAGGTTCTGACGGGAGAGGATCAGCGCGGTCGGGCCGTCCTGACGCTCTACGCCGTATTTCCACGCGATGGCGGATTCCACCTGGTCGCACGGACGCCATGTGGACATGTTCGGCGTGACGCGCAGGGAAGCCACCTGCTCAACCGGCTGGTGCGTCGGGCCGTCTTCGCCCAGACCGATGGAGTCGTGGGTGTAGACCATCACCTGACGCTGTTTCATCAGCGCCGCCATACGTACCGCGTTACGCGCGTACTCGACGAACATCAGGAAGGTGGAGGTGTACGGCAGGAAACCACCGTGCAGGGCGATACCGTTGGCAATCGCGGTCATACCGAATTCACGTACGCCGTAGTGGATATAGTTACCGGCAGCGTCTTCGTTGATGGCCTTAGAGCCGGACCACAGGGTCAGGTTACTTGGCGCCAGGTCAGCAGAGCCGCCGAGGAACTCAGGCAGCAGCGGGCCGAAGGCTTCAATGGCGTTCTGGGACGCTTTACGGCTGGCGATTTTCGCCGGGTTAGCCTGCAGCTTCGCGATGAATTCGTTCGCTTTCGCGTCGAAATCAGCCGGCATCTCACCTTTCATACGGCGGGTAAACTCGGCGGCTTCCTGCGGGAAGGCTTTGGCGTAGGCGGCGAATTTCTCGTTCCACGCGGACTCTTTTGCCTGGCCGGCTTCTTTGGCATCCCACTGGGCATAGATTTCAGACGGGATTTCAAACGCCGGGTGTTTCCAGCCGAGCGCTTCGCGGGTCAGCGCGATTTCCGCGTCGCCCAGCGGCGCGCCGTGGGAGTCGTGGGTACCAGCTTTGTTCGGCGAACCGAAACCGATGATGGTTTTGCACATCAGCAGGGACGGTTTGTCGGTGACCGCACGCGCTTCTTCTACCGCGCGTTTAATCGAGTCAGCATCGTGACCGTCAACGCCGCGCACCACGTGCCAGCCGTAGGCTTCAAAACGCTTCGCGGTGTCATCGGTGAACCAGCCTTCCACGTGACCGTCGATAGAGATGCCGTTGTCGTCATAGAACGCCACCAGCTTGCCCAGTTTCAGGGTACCGGCCAGAGAACATACCTCGTGAGAGATACCTTCCATCATGCAGCCGTCGCCCATGAACGCGTAGGTGAAGTGGTCAACAATGTCGTGGCCCGGGCGGTTGAACTGCGCCGCCAGAGTTTTCTCCGCGATGGCCATACCAACCGCATTCGCAATACCCTGCCCCAGCGGACCGGTGGTGGTTTCCACGCCCGCGGTGTAGCCGACTTCCGGGTGACCCGGGGTTTTAGAGTGCAGCTGACGGAAGTTCTTCAGCTCTTCAATCGGCAGATCATAACCGGTGAGGTGCAGCAGGCTGTAAATCAGCATGGAACCGTGGCCGTTGGACAGGACAAAACGGTCGCGGTCGGCCCAGGACGGGTTCTGCGGGTTATGATTCAGGAAATCACGCCACAGGACTTCGGCAATGTCAGCCATACCCATCGGGGCACCCGGGTGGCCGGATTTGGCTTTCTGTACTGCGTCCATGCTCAGCGCACGAATAGCGTTAGCAAGCTCTTTACGTGAGGACATTTTGACTCCAGATCGGATAATGAAGGCCATGCCCGCAACGACTTGACGACAGCGCGTTTTGGGCTACGCCGGAAAAAAGTGTGAACAATGTAACCTAAGCGGCAAAGCATGTACATGGAGCATCCTTTTGCCGTTTAAGAAATCTCTGGAACACGTTGTGCTACGGCGTAATCCTCTCGCCCGCATTCTCATATAGTATTTATAATTTGCACAGGATACGGCAGGCAGCCATCGCCGTTTTTTCGGATAAATAACCATAAGATTGTGGAAGATAAAAAAATGAAAATTCGCTCAGCTCTTCTTGCCCTTGGGATCGCAGCCACGCTTACCGGATGCCAGAACATGGATTCCAACGGCCTGCTTAGCTCCGGCGCGGAGGCTTTCCAGGCTTATTCGCTCAGCGACGAGCAGGTGAAAACCTTAAGCGACAAAGCCTGTCAGGAGATGGATGCGAAAGCGACTATCGCGCCTGCCAGCAGTGAATACAGCAAACGCCTGAGTAAAATCGCCGCCGCGCTGGGGGACAACATCAACGGCCAGCCGGTGAACTACAAGGTGTATCAAACTAAAGACGTTAACGCCTTCGCCATGGCAAACGGCTGCATCCGTGTTTACAGCGGACTGATGGATTTGATGAATGATAATGAAGTCGAAGCGGTTATCGGCCACGAAATGGGTCACGTCGCGCTGGGCCACGTGAAGAAAGGGATGCAGGTAGCGCTGGGCACCAACGCGGTACGCGCGGCGGCGGCCTCCGCGGGCGGCATCGTCGGCAGCCTGTCGCAGTCGCAGCTGGGCGATCTGGGCGAGAAGCTGGTGAACTCGCAGTTCTCCCAGCGTCAGGAATCGGAAGCGGACGACTACTCGTACGATCTGCTGCGCAAGCGCGGCATTAATCCGGCAGGACTTGCCACCAGCTTCGAGAAACTGGCGAAGCTGGAAGCCGGACGCCAAAGCTCCATGTTTGATGACCACCCGGCATCGGAAGCACGCGCTCAGCATATCCGCGATCGCATGAAGGCCGACGGGATTAAGTAAGCCCCGGCTCCCCAAGTGGCATAACAAACAGAATTGGGGGAGCTTATCGGTATGCCGGGTAGCGGCTCACACCTTACCCGGCAACACAACCTGCACTCATTCTTAGGCCGGTGCAAGCACTGCGCCTCCAGGTCGTTCGAGGAAAACGCACGCTGTGAGCGACCTGATTATTCGCCTTTTTTCGCCGCCTGAATGTAGAGCATTTCCAGCGCCAGCGTCGCCGCCGCCAGGGCGGTGATTTCGGACTGGTCGTAGGCCGGAGCGACTTCCACCACGTCCATGCCGACGATGTTCAGATCCTTCAGGCCGCGCACCAGCTTGATCGCACGATCGGAAGTCAGCCCGCCGATCACCGGCGTACCGGTACCCGGGGCAAACGCCGGATCCAGGCAGTCGATATCAAAGGTCAGGTACACCGGCATATCGCCGACGATCTGTTTCACCTGAGCGATCACGTCGTCGACGCTGCGGTCGTTAACCTGACCCGCATCCAGCACCGTGAAGCCGTTGTCTTTATCAAACTCGGTACGGATACCGATCTGCACCGAATGATTCGGATCGATCAGGCCTTCGTTCGGCGCGGTATAGAACATGGTGCCGTGGTCAAATTCGCAGCCATTGGCGTAGGTATCGGTATGGGCGTCGAAATGCACCAGCGCCATTTTGCCAAAGTGCTTCGCATGAGCGCGCAGCAGCGGCAGCGTCACAAAGTGGTCGCCGCCAAAAGAGAGCATGCGTTTTCCTGCCGCCAGCAGTTTTTCCGCGTGGGCCTGCAGCTTTTCACTCATTTCACGCGCGTCGCCAAAGGCGTAAACCAGATCGCCGCAGTCCACGACGTTCAGGCGCTCGCGCATGTCAAAATTCCACGGGAAGCGGTTGTGCTCCCACGCAAGGTTCGTCGACACCTGGCGGATCGCCGCCGGGCCATGACGGCCGCCCGCGCGTCCGGAGGTCGCCATATCAAACGGTACGCCGGTGATGACCCAGTCCGCATCGCTGTCGTACGGCATGAAATTCATCGGTAGACGCAGAAAACCAAATGCGTTGGATACCAGGGAGTTATCGTATTGATGACCTAAGGTGCTCATGGGTATGACCTCTTTTACAGTCGTTGTATTGAAATACAAATATAAAAAAACCCTTCCGCGTCGTTAGGCCCGACGAGGAAGGGTTTGAATGAGTTTACTGCTTAGTTGGCCGAATTATCGCCGTAAATGTCTACGCGTTCAAGTGAGTCTGGCAAGTGGCGAACCAGGCTTCTCTCTCCCTCTTTCCTCTCCGCTACGGAGAGGGCATAGATCACTCGTCTTCCAGATAAGTGTAGCCGTATAAACCGGCCTCGAACTCTTCAAGGAACTGCTGCTGCAGGTCAGCGTCGAGATCGGTCTTTTTCACCTGATCGCGGAACTGGGTCAACAGCGTGTTCGGATCGAGCTGCACGTACTGCAGCATATCCGCGACGGTATCCCCTTCATCAGACAGCTCCACTTCGACGCTGCCGTCAGGGAAGACAAACACGTCGACGGCTTCCGTATCGCCGAACAGGTTGTGCATATTGCCGAGGATCTCCTGGTAGGCGCCTACCATAAAGAAGCCCAGCATCGGCGGGTTATCCGGATCGTATTCCGGCATCGGCATGGTGGTCGCAATACCGTCGCCATCCACATAGTGGTCAATCGCGCCGTCGGAGTCGCAGGTGATATCCAGCAGCACCGCGCGGCGTTCCGGCACCATATTCAGCCCTTCCAGCGGCATCACCGGGAATAGCTGATCGATACCCCAGGCGTCCGGCATCGACTGGAACAGGGAGAAGTTGACGTAGATCTTATCCGCCATACGCTCCTGCAGTTCGTCGATAATTGGGCGATGCGCGCGGTTGCTGGGATCGAGCTGTTTCTGCACTTCATGGCACATATTGAGATACAGCTGCTCGGCCCAGGCGCGCTCCTGAAGATTAAAGGTGCCGGAGGAGTAGCCGATATGAATATCGTGCAGATCCATCTGGCTGTCGTGCAGCCATTCGCGCAGCGAGCGGCGATTGCCGGTTTCCTGCATCTCCTGCCAGGTTTCCCACATGCTTTGCAGCGGACGCGCGGCGTCTTCCGCGGGCGGGGTCGCCTCGGTATATTCGTTACGCTCAACGCCGATAATATTCGATACCAGCACGGTGTGGTGCGCCGTGACCGCGCGGCCGGATTCGGTGATCACCGTCGGATGCGGCAGGCCGTTCTCTTCACAGGCATCGCCAATCGCCCAGATGATGTTGTTGGCGTATTCGTTCAGGCCGTAGTTCACCGAGCAGTCGGACTGCGAACGGGTCCCTTCATAGTCGACGCCGAGACCGCCGCCAACGTCGAAGCACTGAATATTCACGCCCAGCTTGTGCAGCTCAACGTAGAAACGCGACGATTCACGCACGCCGGTGGCGATATCGCGAATATTGGCCATCTGCGAGCCAAGGTGGAAGTGCAGCAGCTGCAGGCTGTCCAGATGCCCGGCTGAGCGCAGAATTTCAACCAGCTGCAAAACCTGGGTCGCCGCGAGGCCAAATTTGGATTTTTCGCCGCCGGAGGACTGCCACTTACCGGAGCCCTGCGAAGCCAGACGCGCGCGCACGCCGAGACGCGGCACCACGTTCAGCCGCTCGGCCTCTTCCAGCACGATGGCGATTTCGGACATTTTCTCGATGACCAGATAGACCTTGTGGCCCATCTTTTCGCCCACCAGCGCCAGGCGGATATATTCACGGTCTTTATAACCGTTACAGACAATCACGCTGCGGGTCATACCGGCGTGCGCCAGTACCGCCATCAGCTCGGCCTTGGAGCCGGCTTCCAGACCCAGCGGCTCGCCGGAGTGGATCAGCGATTCAATCACGCGGCGATGCTGGTTAACCTTGATCGGATAAACCAGGAAGTAGTCACCGTTATAGCCATAAGATTCGCGCGCGCGTTTAAAGGCGGCGTTAATCGAACGCAGGCGGTGCTGCAAAATCTGCGGGAAGCAGAACAGCGCAGGCAGGCGCTGCCCCTGAGCTTCACGCGCTTTCACCAGCTCGGCAAGGTCAACGCGCGCTTCCGGGACGTCAGGATCCGGGCAGACGCTAATATGGCCCAGTTCGTTAACGTCGTAGTAGTTATTACCCCACCAGGCAATATTGTAAGTACGTAGCATCTTGCTGGCTTCCTGGGAGCTCATCGCAACCTCCTGCATGGAACGTAGTACACCGTGATCGCCTGCTGACGAAGGCGAAGATAAAGACATGTCGTCAGACATAGCGAACCTCAAATTTTAGTAACAAGTGTAAAACAGTTGACTACTATCGCAATCCGAAGAAGCGATAACAACCCATAAACAGTCCGAAATCCCAGTAGATAGTGCTGGTCTTGCGGCTGAGCGACCGGTTTCTTATTCATATCATCGTAAAACACGTACCCGAACGGAGTATGACAGTCCGGAGAAACCACGAGAAAACCCTTGCTATCGCAAGAGCGCCCTTGTTCAGTTTTCCAGCAGCCTGCCGGCCCGGGAATCCTGAGAAGCGCCGAGATGGGTAGAACATCGGCTGGTTTGCATGAGAGAGATGCGGATTGAGGAGTAGTGACGCGCGACGGAACGACGCGACGAATCAGGCGAAAAACGTGGGTTCATTATCTGGTATCACCTCCACACTGCCCCGAGTCGGGCCAGCGACAAGCCAAAGCTATAGGTTCCGGACAGCCAGCGAAAACGCCGCTGCGGGACTCTGTCAATAGAGACTGCTTAACCCGGCTGGAAGTGGCGTCACGAGGTGAGTGCTCGTGCGCTGTTTTAATGAGCCGCGCGCGGCGTTTTATACCGAGAAGCGGGGTAAAAAGCAAAATAAAAATATGCGCGTTGCCGGGTATTGTCAGGAAAAATTGCCACTGCCCTTTTTCTATAAATGCGACGAATATCAAAAAAGGCTGGAAATGGGGTCAAGAACTGCCCTAAAATAGCCGTCCAGAAGTTAATCCATCTATACTGATTAACACTCAGACTGCTCGTGTCACTACCTGCAAGCTTTGGTAGAGTCATCCGTCAAAGCCATTCTACACAACAGTATGAGCTACCCGAATCGTCCACAGGTGAAATAAAACATGGCAAAACACCTCTTTACGTCAGAGTCCGTATCAGAAGGGCATCCCGACAAAATTGCTGACCAAATCTCCGACGCCGTGCTGGATGCGATCCTCGAACAGGATCCGAAAGCGCGCGTAGCATGTGAAACCTACGTCAAAACCGGTATGGTTCTGGTCGGTGGTGAAATCACCACCAGCGCATGGGTTGATATCGAAGAGATCACCCGCAACACGGTCCGTGAAATTGGCTACGTGCATTCCGATATGGGCTTTGACGCCAACTCCTGCGCGGTGCTGAGCGCCATCGGTAAACAGTCTCCGGACATCAACCAGGGCGTTGACCGTGCCGATCCGCTGGAACAGGGCGCGGGCGACCAGGGCCTGATGTTTGGCTACGCCACTAACGAAACCGACGTGCTGATGCCGGCGCCGATCACCTATGCGCACCGTCTGGTGCAGCGTCAGGCTGAAGTGCGTAAAAACGGCACCCTGCCGTGGCTGCGCCCGGATGCGAAAAGCCAGGTCACCTTCCAGTACGACGACGGCAAAGTTGTCGGTATTGATGCGGTCGTTCTCTCCACACAGCACGCCGAAAGCATCGATCAGAAATCGCTGCAGGAAGCGGTGATGGAAGAGATCATCAAACCGGTTCTGCCGACCGAGTGGCTGAACAGCGCAACCAAATTCTTTATCAACCCAACCGGCCGTTTTGTTATCGGCGGCCCCATGGGCGACTGCGGCCTGACCGGGCGTAAAATCATCGTTGATACCTACGGCGGCATGGCTCGTCACGGCGGCGGCGCGTTCTCCGGTAAAGATCCGTCTAAAGTGGACCGTTCTGCGGCCTATGCGGCGCGCTATGTGGCGAAAAACATCGTTGCCGCTGGCCTGGCCGATCGTTGCGAAATCCAGGTTTCCTACGCCATCGGCGTGGCGGAGCCAACTTCAATCATGGTTGAAACCTTCGGTACCGAAAAAGTGCCTTCTGAGCAGCTGACCCTGCTGGTGCGCGAGTTCTTTGACCTGCGTCCGTATGGCCTGATTCAGATGCTGGATCTGCTGCACCCGATCTACAAAGAGACGGCGGCATACGGCCACTTTGGCCGCGAGCATTTCCCGTGGGAAAAAACCGACAAAGCGGCCCAGCTGCGCGAAGCGTCCGGTCTGAAATAAGACGCCGCTCTCCCCGCTTTCAAGGCCAGCCTCGCGCTGGCCTTTTTATTTTACGCCCCTCAGCCGCCCGGCATACCGCCTGCAACATGCCTATTATGGAAGCGATTACATCATATGCAGAGCAAACCTTTTCCGTTATTGCATGCAAAATGTAATAAGACTTCACTTTGTTACACAATATTTCAGTAAAGTCCGATTAGCGCTTTTAATTTCTTGAGCTAAACTTAATTAATATACTGATTTAAATGCGTTTATAGTCATTACGTTTCTTTACTCTAGTGTAACCGATTACACAGCCGTGATTACTATCACATTTTTTTACGACGTATTTACCTACCCTACGCATCGACAAGATCAATAACTCAACCGGAGGGCGTTATGCCTGACAACAAAAAACAAGGGCGTTCCAACAAGACGATGACGTTCTTTGTCTGTTTCCTCGCCGCACTGGCTGGCCTGCTGTTCGGCCTTGATATCGGTGTTATTGCGGGTGCCTTACCCTTTATTGCCAACGAGTTCCAGATAAGCGCCCACACTCAGGAGTGGGTGGTCAGCTCTATGATGTTCGGCGCCGCCGTCGGCGCGGTGGGCAGCGGCTGGCTCTCCTTCAAACTCGGGCGTAAAAAAAGCCTGATGATTGGCGCCATCCTGTTCGTTGCCGGCTCGCTGTTCTCCGCCGCCGCACCGAACGTGGAAGTGCTGCTGCTCTCTCGCGTGCTGCTCGGCCTTGCCGTGGGCGTCGCCTCCTACACCGCCCCGCTGTATCTGTCTGAAATCGCCCCGGAAAAAATCCGCGGCAGCATGATTTCGATGTATCAGCTGATGATTACCATTGGTATTCTCGGCGCCTATCTTTCCGATACGGCATTCAGCTACAGCGGCGCCTGGCGCTGGATGCTCGGGGTGATTATTATCCCGGCGGTGCTGTTGCTGATTGGCGTGGTTTTCCTGCCTGACAGCCCGCGCTGGTTTGCCGCTAAGCGCCGCTTTGTCGACGCCGAACGCGTCCTGCTGCGCCTGCGCGACACCAGCGCTGAAGCGAAACGCGAGCTGGATGAGATCCGCGAAAGCCTGAAGGTAAAACAGTCCGGCTGGTCGCTGTTTAAAGAAAATAGTAACTTCCGCCGCGCGGTATTCCTCGGCGTCCTGCTGCAGGTGATGCAACAGTTCACCGGTATGAACGTCATCATGTACTACGCGCCGAAGATTTTTGAACTGGCGGGCTATACCAACACCACCGAACAGATGTGGGGAACCGTCATCGTGGGGCTGACCAACGTTCTGGCGACCTTTATCGCCATCGGACTGGTTGACCGCTGGGGCCGTAAGCCGACGCTGATCCTCGGCTTTATCGTTATGGCGCTCGGCATGGGCGTACTGGGCAGCATGATGCATATCGGCATCCACTCCGCCACGGCGCAGTACTTTGCCGTCCTGATGCTGCTGATGTTTATCGTTGGCTTTGCGATGAGCGCCGGCCCGCTGATTTGGGTGCTGTGCTCCGAAATCCAGCCGCTGAAAGGGCGTGATTTCGGTATCACCTGCTCAACGGCCACCAACTGGATTGCCAACATGATCGTCGGCGCGACCTTCCTGACCATGCTGAACTCGCTGGGCAGCGCCAACACCTTCTGGGTCTATGGCGGCCTGAACATCCTGTTCATCTTCCTGACCCTGTGGCTGATCCCGGAAACCAAAAACGTTTCGCTGGAACATATCGAACGTAACCTGATGAAAGGCCGTAAGCTGCGCGAAATCGGCGCGCGCGACTAGACTAACCCGCTTCCTCCCTCCCGGGAGGAAGCTTCTTCTTGCTCTCCTCATCCCGCCGCACTATCCTCTGGCGCTATGAAAACACCCCGAATTCCCATTGCCCTTCAACAGGCCGTTATGCGCAGCCTGCGGGAAAATCTTGCCAAAGCGAACCTCAAGCTGGGACGACATTACCCTGAACCGGTGCTGGTTTATCAGCAGCGGGGAACCTCCGCCGGTACCGCCTGGCTGGAGAAAAATGAAATCCGCCTTAACCCGGTGCTGCTGCTGGAAAACCAGCAGGCGTTTATTGATGAAGTCGTGCCGCACGAGCTGGCCCACCTGCTGGTATGGAAGCACTTTGGCCGCGTGGCGCCGCACGGCAAAGAGTGGAAATGGATGATGGAAAGCGTGCTGGGCGTTCCGGCTCTGCGCACCCATCGTTTCGAACTCGATTCAGTGCGTAAAAATACCTTCCCCTACCGCTGCCAGTGCCAGCAGCACCAGCTTACCGTCCGCCGCCACAATCGCGTGATGCGCGGGGAGGCCACCTATCGCTGCGTGCGCTGCGGAGATGTTCTGGTGGCGGAAAAGTAATCTCCGGAAATAACTGGAAATTTTCTGATCTGACTGATTGCGTCTGGCAATCACATTCGATACGTTGCGGGCTCGTTTTGACACGGAGTTAACGATGTCCCGTATTCATATTTTTGCTGCCGCGTTTCTCAGCGCGGCGGTATGCGCCCCGCTTGCAGCGGAAGGAATCAACAGTTTTTCTCAGGCCAAGACCGCTGGGGTCAAGGTCAATGCCGACGCCCCCGGCGATTTCTACTGCGGCTGTAAAATCAACTGGCAGGGAAAAAAGGGGGTTATCGACCTGGAATCTTGTGGCTATAAAGTGCGTAAAAATGAAAATCGCGCCAGCCGGGTCGAGTGGGAGCATGTGGTTCCCGCATGGCAGTTTGGCCATCAGCGTCAGTGCTGGCAGGACGGCGGGCGCAAAAACTGCGCTAAAGATCCGGAATACCGCAAGATGGAAAGCGACATGCATAACCTGCAGCCGGCGGTCGGCGAGGTCAACGGCGACCGCGCCAACTTTATGTACAGCCAGTGGAACGGCGGCGAAGGCCAGTACGGCCAGTGCGCGATGAAGGTTGATTTTAAAGATAAAGTTGCCGAGCCGCCGGCTCGCGCCCGGGGCGCTATCGCCAGAACCTACTTCTATATGCGCGACCGCTACCAGCTCAATCTTTCCCGCCAGCAAACCCAGCTGTTTACCGCCTGGGATAAGCTGTACCCGGTTACAACCTGGGAGTGCGAACGCGACGCGCGTATTGCAAAAGTTCAGGGCAACCATAATCCTTACGTCCTGCAGGCTTGCCAGGCGCAAAAGAGCTAACCTACACTAGCGGCAATTGTTAATTTGCAGCTTCACTCCTTCCCCTGTCATGGGGGAGGAGAATATCTGCGCAAAGAACGGAATATCAAGCATGCGCATTCCTCGCATCCATCACCCGGAACCGATTACCACGGGTAGCCAGATAGCTCTTTCCGACGACGCGGCCAACCACGTCGGTCGCGTTTTACGCATGGGTAAAGGCCAGGCAATTGAGCTTTTTGACGGCAGCAATCAGGTCTTCGAGGCGGTCATTGTCGAGGCAGGTAAGAAAAACGTTCTGGTTGACGTTCAGAGCAGCAAAATGGATAACCGTGAATCCCCGCTGCATATCCATTTAGGCCAGGTGATGTCCCGCGGCGAAAAAATGGAATTCACCATCCAGAAATCGATCGAACTTGGCGTAAGCCTCATAACGCCACTGTTTTCCGAGCGCTGTGGCGTTAAACTGGACGCCGAACGTTTGCAGAAGAAGATCCAGCAGTGGCAAAAAATCGCCATTGCCGCCTGCGAGCAAAGCGGCCGCAACGTGGTGCCGGAGATCCGCCCCGCCATGCAGCTTGAAGCCTGGTGCGCGGAGCAGGACGAGGGCCTGAAGCTTAATTTGCACCCTCGCGCCAGCGCCAGCATTAATACGCTGCCGCTGCCGGTCGAACGTATCCGGCTGCTGATTGGCCCGGAAGGCGGGCTTTCGGCAGAAGAGATAGCGATGACCGCTCGCTACCGGTTTACTGATATCCTGTTGGGACCGCGCGTTCTGCGTACAGAGACAACTGCGCTCACTGCCATTACCGCCCTGCAGGTGCGTTTTGGCGACTTAGGTTGAAGCGTTAACGGAGAAGAACAATGATTAAGCTCGGCATCGTGATGGACCCCATCGCAACCATCAACATCAAGAAAGACACCAGCTTCGCCATGTTGCTGGAGGCGCAGCGTCGCGGCTATGAACTCCATTATATGGAGATGAACGATCTGTACTTAATCAACGGCGAAGCCCGCGCCCGTACGCGTAAGCTGAGCGTCGAGCAGAACTACGATAAATGGTACGCGTTCAACGGCGAACAGGATCTGCCTCTGGCGGACCTTGACGTCATTCTGATGCGTAAAGATCCGCCGTTCGATACCGAGTTTATCTACGCGACCTACATCCTCGAACGCGCCGAAGAGCAAGGCACGCTGATCGTCAATAAGCCGCAGAGCCTGCGCGACTGTAACGAAAAGCTGTTTACCGCCTGGTTCTCCGAGCTGACCCCGGAAACGCTGGTCACCCGTAATAAAGCCCAGCTGAAAGCCTTCTGGGAAAAACATGGCGATGTCATTCTCAAACCGCTGGACGGTATGGGCGGCACCTCCATTTTCCGCGTTAAAGAGGGTGACCCCAACCTCGGCGTGATTACCGAGACGCTAACCGAGCTGGGCAGCCGCTACTGCATGGCGCAGAACTATCTGCCGGCCATTAAAGATGGCGATAAGCGCGTGCTGGTGGTTGACGGCGAGCCGGTTCCTTACTGCCTGGCCCGTATCCCGCAGGGCGGCGAAACCCGCGGTAACCTTGCGGCCGGTGGTCGTGGCGAAGCGCGCCCGCTGACCGAAAGCGACTGGGCCATCGCCCGCCGCGTGGGCCCGACGCTGAAGGCCAAAGGCTTAATCTTCGTCGGTCTGGATATCATTGGCGATCGCCTGACGGAGATTAACGTCACCAGCCCCACCTGCGTACGTGAAATCGAAGCCGCCTTCCCGATTTCCATTACCGGGATGCTGATGGATGCCATCGAGAAGCGCCTCAATAAATAAAGCGCTTATTCAGGCTACAGGCCAGCGCCTGTAGCCTGGAGCCAGCTCAGGAGATTCACGCTCAGGTTCATACCGACAACGCGCCTTGAGCCTGCAAGATAAAGTGAATCGACACTCCCTTGCTTTACCCGCATACTGGGTGCTGCTTTTTTGAACCAGGAACAGAACCTCTGACAATGAATTTACAGCATCACTTTCTAATTGCCATGCCTGCTCTCCAGGACCCGATGTTCCGTCGCTCCGTAGTCTATATCTGCGAGTATAACGATGACGGTGCCATGGGCATCATCATCAATAAGCCGATGGAAAATCTGCAGGTTGAAGGGATCCTGGAGAAGTTAAAAATCACGCCTGAACCGCGCAATCCCGAGATTCGCCTGGATAAACCGGTGATGGTTGGCGGCCCGCTGGCCGAGGATCGGGGTTTTATACTGCATTCGCCGCCTTCCGACTTTTCTTCCAGCATTCGTATTTCCGATAACACGGTGATCACCACCTCCCGCGACGTGCTCGAAACGCTGGGTACGGATAAACAGCCGGACAACGTGCTGGTTGCGCTGGGCTATGCCTCTTGGGAGAAAGGCCAGCTGGAGCAAGAGATTCTGGATAACGCCTGGCTCACCGCGCCGGCCGATCGGAATATTTTGTTCAGCACGCCGATAGCTGACCGCTGGCGCGATGCTGCGAAGCTCATTGGCATCGATATCGTGACGATGCCAGCCGAAGCGGGGCATGCGTAATGAGCGGCACTTTTTTAGGCTTTGATTTTGGCACCAAAAGCATTGGCGTCGCCGTAGGGCAGCGCATCACAGGCACTGCCCGCCCCCTTCCCGCGTTGAAAGCGCAGGACGGTAAGCCTGACTGGAATATTATCGAAAAGCTGCTGAAAGAGTGGCAGCCCGAAGCCGTGATTGTCGGCCTGCCGCTGAATATGGACGGTACGGAACAGCCCCTCACCGCGCGCGCACGCAACTTCGCGAATAAAATCCACGGCCGCTTCGGCGTGCAAATAACCCTGCATGATGAACGTCTGAGCACGGTTGAAGCCAGAGCCGGGCTATTCGAACACGGTGGATTCCGGGCGCTCAATAAAGGCAGCGTGGATTCCGCTTCTGCAGTCATTATTCTGGAAAGCTACTTCGAGCAAAGTTTCTGAACATCAATGATGGCGCCCTACCGCAGCGGCAGGCGCCATCATCCTGATTTCATTTTTAGTGGCGCAAATGCTCATTCGCCCAACTGACCGCCTGAGTCCGGTTCTTCACGCTTAGCTTACGGAACACGTTGTACAGATGGGTACGCACCGTGTTTTCACTGATAAACAGCGCGCGGGCAATATCCAGATTGGTCGCCCCGCAGCGAAGTTCATTCAGGATTTCACATTCACGCTCGGTCAGCGGTGAATTTTCCGCAGGCGCCGATACATGATCCGCAGCATACATCGCCGGGTGCATCACGCTCAATTCAGCCGTCTGTTCGCCGTTCAGCACAGCCTTAACGCCCTCAATTAAGCGCGATTCATCATCGTCATGACGGAAAACGCCGTACAGCGCTGGCCACTGCGCCATTTCGTAGAGCTCATACTTTTGCGCGCTATTGATAATCAATAAACGGGGGTTATCCGCCTGCAGACGAATAATGTCACGCCATACGCTATTCAACTTTTTATTTGAAACTGCAATATCAAATAATATTACAGAATCTTTCAAAAGACGCTGCGCGAGGGGTTTGTTAATATTTTGCAGAACGACTGATGCAGATAACTTCTCAGCCAGCCAGGTTGCGAATGCTTTGCTTTGAATAGAGGGGTGAGTAATAAAAGTAACCTGGTGAGAAAAAGCCGAATTCTCAGATAAATTAATCACTTAAAACTCTCCTTAGTTGATTCCCGCCTTCATAGCGGTTAAATGAATTAACAAGAATACGATCGCTGGTGTATTTATAAATTCAAACCAAACTTACACCTTGAAACATTATTCCATGGGAATTTTCCTATCCCTGTAAACAGCATAAATCGAATGCCTTAAGAGAGTCAAAAGATTATCAAAATTTTTTCCTGGTTATGGGAGGTTTATGTCAATTCGTTTTTCATAGCGTGCATTATTCGGCTTAATTTTAGGTACTTATTTGTAATATAAAATAATGATACCAAACATTAATAAAACATTATCATAACAAGCCATTGGTATGATGTCTGAATATAAAAGATGCAGCTATAAAAGACCCGCAGCCGTACGTTGCTGAAAGCTTTGCGTAAAAGTTTGCATCCCGAATTGCTGCCCGGTTTGCATCACGCCGGGCAGCTGATGCGTTTTCCCCTCGCGGATCAAATTCGCCACCGCCGGGGTATTAACCAAAAGCTCGTATAGCGCAACTCTTCCGCCAGCAGTATCCGGAAACAATTTTTGTGCCAGCACCGCGCATAAACTTCCCGCCAGCTGGCTACGAACCTGCTCTTTCTCATGGGCAGGAAAAACATCCACCAGCCTTTCAACCGCCTGTGCCGCGCCGCGCGTATGCAGCGTCGCCATAACCAGATGTCCGGTCTCCGCCGCGGTCAGTGCCAGGCGGATCGTTTCGCTGTCACGCAGTTCCCCTAGCAGAATGACATCCGGGTCCTGACGCAGCGCAGCGCGCAGGGCCGCGGCAAATGAGGGGCAGTGGCGACCTATTTCCCGCTGCTGGATCAGGCAGCGCTCGCTGCGGTGAATAAACTCAACCGGATCTTCCAGCGTCAGGATATGGCCATTGAGGCGCTGATTAAGATAGCCCACCATCGCCGCCAGGGTGGTGGATTTCCCGCTACCGGTGGCGCCCGTGACCAGGATAAGCCCGCTCTCCTCATTGAGCAGCTCCGTTAAGGCGGCCGGCGCGCCGAGATCCGCCAGCTGCGGACAGGTTTCCGCCAGCAGACGCAGGGCCAGCGACAGACCGCGGTTGTGGACAAATGCGCTGGCGCGCAGGCGCGGTCCGCCGGCCGGAGCCAGCGCGAAATCGACCTGTCCGCAGGCCTGCCACTGGGCGAGCTGCTCGGCGTTGAGCCAATCAGCGAGTATCTTGCCAATATCCGGAGAGGTAAACGGCGCGGGCTCAAGCTTGCCCTGGCGACGCCAGCGCGGTGTTGAAGCATTGCACAGGTGTAGATCGGAGACGTTATGCTTTACACTAAGGGCCACTATTTCTTCCAGTTCCATAACTCATCCTCGGTATATGAACGATATTGCGCATAACCTGGCACAGGTCCGGGACAAAATCTCAGCCGCTGCCGCACGCTGCGGCCGTGCTCCAGAAGAAGTTACATTGCTTGCAGTCAGTAAAACGAAACCTGCGGGCGCTATCGAAGAAGCCATGGCCGCAGGCCAGGTCGCGTTTGGCGAAAATTATGTTCAGGAAGGGGTGGAGAAAATCCGCTACTTTCAGGAAAAGGGCGCAACCGGGCTACAGTGGCACTTTATAGGGCCGCTGCAGTCCAATAAAAGCCGTCTGGTGGCCGAGCATTTTGACTGGTGCCATACCGTCGATCGCCTGAAGATCGCCATGCGCCTTAGCGAACAGCGACCTGCGCAAATGACGCCGCTTAACGTACTGATTCAAATAAATATTAGCGATGAGCAGAGCAAGTCGGGCATTCCCGTTGACGAGCTGGACGCGCTGGCGGCAGAGATCGCGAAACTGCCGAATCTGCAGCTGCGCGGTTTAATGGCCATTCCCGCGCCAGAGTCAGAATATGTAAGGCAGTTTGCCGTCGCCCAACAAATGGCGGTAGCATTTGCGCGGCTAAAAACGCACTACCCTACCGTCGATACGTTGTCGCTGGGAATGTCGGATGATATGGAAGCCGCCATCGCGGCGGGAAGCACTATGGTGCGCATCGGAACCGCAATTTTCGGCGCGCGCGACTACAGCAAAAAATAAGGAATCTGAGGAACGCCATGAAGACGTTGACTTTCCTGCTCTCAACGGTCATTGAGCTTTACACAATGGTCGTGTTGTTACGCGTCTGGATGCAGTGGGCGCGCTGCGACTTTTATAACCCGTTTTCGCAGTTCGTGGTCAAGGCTACGCAGCCTGTCGTTGGGCCGCTGCGCCGTATTATCCCGGCGATGGGGCCGCTCGACAGCGCCTCCCTGCTGGTCGCCTTTATTCTCTGCGTCGTGAAAGCTATCGTGCTGTTTATGGTCGTCACCTTCCAGCCGATTATCTGGATCTCCGCGCTGCTGATCCTCATTAAAACCGTCGGCTCGCTGATATTCTGGGTTCTCCTGCTCATGGCAATCATGAGCTGGGTAAGCCAGGGACGCAGCCCGGTGGAATATGTCCTGATGCAGTTGGCCGATCCGCTGCTGCGTCCGATCCGCAGACTGCTGCCATCGATGGGCGGCATTGATTTCTCGCCGATGGTGCTGGTTCTGCTGCTGTACGTGATCAACATGGGTATCGCCGAACTGTTGCAGGCTACCGGCAACGTTCTGCTTCCGGGGCTGTGGATGGCGCTATGAGTGCCGTCGAAGCCTGCGCTGATGGGTTGGTCTTACGGCTGTATATTCAGCCTAAGGCCAGCCGCGACAGCATCGTTGGTTTACATGGCGACGAGCTTAAAGTCGCCATTACCGCGCCTCCCGTTGACGGCCAGGCCAACGCCCATCTGGTAAAATTCCTCGCCAAACAGTTTCGCGTAGCGAAAAGCCAGGTGCTTATTGAGAAAGGCGAACTGGGCCGCCACAAACAGATAAAAATCATTCATCCGCAGCAGATCCCCGATGGGGTCGCCGCCCTGAAAGAATAAACAGGATCTCATATGCAAAAAGTTGTTCTCGCCACCGGCAACCCCGGGAAAGTGCGCGAGCTGGCCTCGCTGCTGGCAGATTTTGGCCTCGATATCGTGGCGCAAACCGAACTGGGCGTGGATTCCGCAGAGGAAACCGGCCTGACCTTTATCGAAAACGCCATTCTGAAAGCGCGTCATGCCGCGCAGATTACCGGCCTCCCGGCCATCGCCGATGACTCAGGTCTGGCCGTTGATGCGTTAGGCGGCGCGCCCGGCATCTATTCCGCCCGCTATTCCGGCGAAGACGCGACCGACCAGCGCAATCTGGAAAAGCTGCTCGACGCGCTGCGCGACGTGCCTGACGATCGGCGCCAGGCGCAATTCCACTGCGTGCTGGTCTATCTGCGCCATGCGGAAGATCCCACCCCGCTGGTTTGCCACGGCAGCTGGCCGGGCATCATCGCTCGCGAAGCCGCAGGCAGCGGCGGCTTTGGTTACGACCCGATATTCTTTGTTCCGACGGAAGGTAAAACCGCAGCGGAGCTGAGCCGTGAAGAAAAGAGCGCCATTTCCCACCGCGGACGCGCGCTCAAACTGTTACTGGAAGCCTTACGTAATGGCTAATTTGCCGCCCCTGAGCCTCTATATTCACATCCCGTGGTGCGTGCAAAAATGCCCGTACTGCGATTTCAACTCGCATGCGTTGAAGGGCGAGGTACCGCACGACGACTACGTTCAGCATCTGCTGAACGATCTGCGGGCCGACGCCCACTATGCGCAGGGACGTGAAATCGGGACTATTTTCATCGGCGGCGGTACGCCGAGCCTGCTCTCAGGCCCGGCGATGCAAACCCTGCTCGACGGCGTGCGGGAAGCTCTTCCCCTGGCGGGCAACGCGGAAATCACGATGGAAGCCAACCCCGGCACCGTAGAAGCGGACCGTTTTGTCGAGTATCAGCGCGCAGGTATTAATCGCATCTCCATCGGCGTACAGAGCTTTAGCGAACAGAAGCTCCAGCGTCTCGGGCGCATCCACGGGCCGCAGGAAGCCAAACGCGCGGCAAACCTGGCAAGCGGTCTGGGACTGCGCAGCTTTAACCTCGATTTAATGCACGGTCTGCCGGATCAGTCTCTGGAAGAGGCGCTGGACGACCTGCGTCAGGCGATTGCGCTCAATCCGCCGCATCTCTCCTGGTATCAGCTGACCATTGAGCCAAACACCCTGTTTGGCTCGCGTCCGCCGACCCTGCCGGACGACGACGCGCTGTGGGATATTTATGAACAGGGGCACGGCCTGCTCAGCGCGGCGGGCTATCAACAATATGAAACCTCCGCCTACGCTAAGCCGGGATATCAGTGCCAGCATAACCTGAACTACTGGCGCTTTGGCGACTACCTGGGCATTGGCTGCGGCGCGCACGGCAAAGTGACCTTCCCGGACGGGCGCATTCTGCGGACGGCGAAAACCCGCCACCCGCGCGGCTATATGGAAGGCCGTTATCTGGAGCGCCAGCATGATGTGGAAGATGCGGATAAGCCGTTCGAGTTCTTTATGAACCGTTTCCGCCTGCTGGAAGCGGCGCCGCGAGATGAATTTAGCCGCTACACCGGGCTTGATGAGCGTACAATCCGTCCGCAAATCGATGCCGCCATTGCTGAGGGCTATCTGACGGAAGATGAGCGCTGCTGGCAGATTACCGAGCACGGTAAGCTCTTTTTGAACTCCCTTCTCGAATTATTCCTCAGCGAATAAACCTCGCTATGCTTATCCCGTTATAAAAATAACGGGATAATTAATTATTCGTTTTTTCCGAAATATCAATATCGCTATTTCCGAATCATCTCAATTCAACATTTCCAATAAAAATAAATTCACATTCATTTATTAAAAATAAATATAACCTACCGCACAAAAATACGTATTTGATCGCCTGATTGCGAAAAAGTGTGAGTCAGACAGCTTAAAGATGTACGACAACAAGGATAATATGTCATACAGAAACAAGGAATACCCTTTAAGATATTGACCAATTACCCTAAGTGCATGGAGCCGACTCATGAAAAAACTCTCTTTTTCTCGTTCTCTGGCGTGTGTATCTCTGCTTGCCCTGCTCGCTTCCGGCGCCAGCGCAGCTGAAAAAGTCACGTTAAAACTGGCACATAACCTCGAACGTAGCCACGTTGTCCATCAGGCCTTTGAGGCGATGTCCAAAGAGGTTAACCAACTTTCCAACGGTGATATGAAGATTCGTATATATCCCAGTAGCCAGATGGGCAGCGCGCGCGAAACGATGGAGCTATTACAAAACGGCGCGCTGGATATGACCAAAGGTTCCGCCAGCGATCTGGAATCATTCGATAACGTCTACGCGATATATAATTTACCGTTCCTGTTTAAAGATCAGAATCACTTCAATAAAGTCGTCTTTGGTGACGTGGGCAAGGAAATTATGGAGTCCACGAAAGATAAAGGATTCTTTGCGCTTTCCGCCTATGTTGCCGGGACCCGCAGTTTTTACGCCAAAAAGCCCATCACTAAACCGGAAGATTTAAAAGGATTGAAGATCCGCGTCCAGGCCAGCCCGACAACCTTAAAAATGGTCGAATTAATGGGCGGTTCGCCAACCCCTATTTCCTTTGGTGAAGTTTATACCGCCATGCAGCAGGGCGTGGTGGACGGCGCGGAGAACAACGTGCCTTCCTGGGTGCAAACGCGCCATATCGAAATCGCGAAAGTGTTCTCAGAAGATGAACATGCGTCCATCCCGGATTTCCTCGTTATTTCCAGTAAAACCTGGGACAAATTGACGCCGGATCAGCAGCAAATCCTGATCAAGGCGGCGAAAGCTTCCGAAGCGTATCAGCAAAAACTGTGGGACAAGATCGATGCCGACACCCGCGCGCAGGCCAAAGCCATGGGCGGCGAAATTATCAAAGTGGATAAAGCGCCGTTCCGCGCCGCCGTGCAGCCGCTGTTTGATGAGTTCAAAAAAGATCCGAAGCAGGCCGCCCTGCTGGCCAAATTTGAAGCTGCCGCCGAATAACACTTAGCGGGCCAGCCGCTGGCCCGCTTTCATCGGGAAAACAATGATGATACTTAACCGCATAAAGCTGGCGGTGGACCGCACGATCGCCGCATTCTCCGTCGCCGTTATGATTGCGCTGGTTGTTTGCGTCGTCTGGCAGGTGTTCAGCCGCTACGTACTCAACCAGCCCAGCACCCTGACCGACGAGCTGGCGCGCTTTTTGATGATCTGGGTCGGGCTACTGGGTGCGGCATATACCGTCGGCGCCCAGCGTCATCTGGCTATCGACTTACTGGCGATGACGCTCCCTCCCCGCAGGCAGGCGCTGCTCAGCGTCATCATTAATCTGCTGATCTTTATTTTTGCCGGATCGGTGATTGTGACCGGCGGCGTGAAGCTGATTGAAAAAACGCTGTCGACCTCCCAGGTCTCAGCGGCAATGCAGATCCCCATGGGCTACGTCTATCTGATCCTGCCGTTAACCGGCCTCATTATGATGTTTTACGCAGTATGTTTTGTCAGCAATGGGCTAAAAAACATGAAGCACGCTGAAGCGGGGGCAAATTGATGGACAGCTATATCGCACTGATGCTATTTGGCTCTTTCTTTATTCTGGTTTTTATTGGCGTACCTATCTCCTTCTCCATCGGCATCGCCACCGTCGGTTCAATGCTGCTGATGTTCCCGTGGGATATCGCGGTGATTACGGTTTCTCAGCGCCTGGCGAACGGCCTCGATAACTTCGCCCTGCTGGCGATTCCATTCTTTATCTTTGCCGGTACGCTGATGAACAGCGGCGGGATTGCCATACGCTTAATCAATCTGGCTCAGGTGATGGTCGGACGCGTACCGGGCTCTCTGGGCCACGTCAACGTGCTGGCAAACATGATGTTCGGCTCGATTTCAGGCTCGGCGGTCGCCGCCGCCGCCGCGGTAGGGGGCACGCTGAACCCCATTCAGACGCAGAAAGGCTACGATCCGGCTTTCTCCACGGCGGTGAACGTCTCGTCGTGCATCACGGGCCTGCTTATTCCGCCGTCAAACGTGCTGATCGTCTTTTCCCTGACGGCGGGCGGCGTGTCGGTCGCGTCGCTGTTTATGGCCGGCTATCTGCCGGGCATTCTGATGGGCCTGGCTATTATGGTGGTCTGTGCCGTCATTGCTAAACGTCGCGGCTATCCGGTTTCTGAACGCCCCACCTGCGCCCAGGCGGCAAAAGCGTTTTTCGACGCCCTGCCCAGCCTGCTGCTGGTGATTATTGTGATGGGCGGGATCCTCGGCGGCATTTTTACCGCTACCGAAGCGTCGGCTATCGCCGTGGTCTACACCTTTATCCTGTCGGTGCTCATTTATCGGGAAGTGAAATGGCGCGATCTGCCGAAGCTGATCCTTGAATCGGTGGTGATGACCTCTATCGTGCTGCTGCTGATCGGCTTTTCCGTCGGCATGTCGTGGGCGATGACCAACGCCGACATTCCCTACATGATAAGCGATGCGCTAATGGGGGTGTCAGAAAACCCGGTGGTGATACTGCTGCTGATTAATATCGTGCTGTTAATCGTTGGGATCTTTATGGACATGACCCCGGCGGTGCTGATTTTCACGCCGATATTCCTGCCCATCGCGCAGGATTTAGGGATGGACCCGGTGCATTTCGGCATCATGATGGTCGCCAACCTGTGCATCGGTCTGCTGACGCCGCCGGTAGGCAGCGCGCTGTTCGTTGGCTGCTCCATTTCCGGCGTTAAAATTCAGCAGCTCATCAAACCGCTGCTACCGTTCTACGCCGCCCTGCTGATCGCGCTGATGATGATTGTCTATATCCCGCAGATCTCGCTGTTTATTCCGCAGCTGCTGGGGCTGATGTGATCGACTGACCATAATCGCTACCTGCGGGCGCAGGTAGCGAAATAAAACTTACTTTAACGACCCCACCAGCGCTTTGCGGCTCTCCTCAAGGGAGACCACGCGGCTGCAGACATCCTTACCAAACTGCTGGAAATCGGCTTCCTGGTTTTTCCATTCATCCTGAATGGCCGTTTGCAGGCCGCCAAGGCTGCCGAGGATCCCCTGCAGCGGGTTACCGCCGCCTTTAAGAACCGCCTTCGCCCCCATCTCGTTGATGCTATCCTGCAGAATGCCGCCCATCGCCTGATTTACCAGCTGCTGGCCGTCGGCGCGCACCTGATCGATGGCTTTATAGTGGAAGGTCAGGCCATCGTTACGATGTTCAATTATGCGGCTCATTTGCGCTTTCAGCTGCGCATCAAGCTTGGTCAGGCGGCTATGCATGCTGCTGCTGGCCCCCACCTGTTCGGTAATAATTTTATCCAGCGCGGCGCGGCCTTTTTCTACCCGCGTGCGGGCGCCTTCATCAATCCACGGCAGGCTGCTGCGCAGGCCAGCCTGATAGTCCTGAGCCTGCTCGCGCTGAGCGGCGTTCAGGGAATACGCTTTACCGTTAAAGGTCAGGTTGCCGTCCGGCTTAATCACCAGATCGCCGTTTTCGCCTTTTACCTGCACCTGCTGCGGGCTGAGGATGACATCGTCACGCGGCGTGACGCTACACTGGTAGTCCGCATGCGCGGACAAAGCGGTGACGGAAAGCGCCAATGCCAACAGCGTTTTGCGCATCATTTAACTCCCTTCAGACAAAACGGGCCGGCAGTTGCCGACCCTTGTCAAACTTAGTCCCACCAGATATCAAAAAGTTCGCTGGTGCGTACATCGGCAAGCCCGCGGTCTTCCAGCCATTTACGTACGATGGCCTGGTGTTCCTCGGTGCATTTGCCGATTTCCTGCAGGCAGATCAGGCCTTCCCAGGAAAGATAACCGCTGCCGTCAAAGGCCAGCTTATTAGGCTCAATCACTTCATCAATCAGATCGTTAACGGTCTGGTCGATCTGCTCTTCGCTGGTTCCATCCGCGAAACGCCACGCGACGGAAAAACCCACTTCCTGAAACTCGTCGATATGCATTTTTTTACGCAGACGACGGCTACGATTCGTTGCCATTATTTCACCCTCTCGAACATTAAGTCCCATACGCCGTGGCCAAGACGATGGCCACGCTGTTCAAATTTGGTTACCGGGCGCGATTCCGGGCGCGGCACATAGTCGTTGCTTTCAGACCGGTTACGATACCCTTCAAGCGAGGACATCACTTCCAACATATGCTCGGCATATTGCTCCCAGTCGGTCGCCATATGGAAGACGCCGCCCAGCTTCAGTTTACTTTTCACCAGTTCGGCAAAAGGCGGCTGAACGATACGGCGCTTATTATGACGCGCTTTGTGCCACGGGTCAGGGAAAAACAGCTGCACCATGCTCAGAGAGTTATCCGGAATCATCGTATGCAGCACTTCCACCGCATCGTGGCACATGACGCGCAGGTTCTGCACCCCCTCTTCTTCGGCGGACGCCAGGCAGGCGCCGACGCCCGGCGAGTGCACTTCAATGCCGAGGAAATTCTGCTGCGGCTTCTCTTTCGCCATCGCCACCAGCGAAGCGCCCATACCGAAACCGATCTCCAGCGTGACCGGCGCCTCACGGCCAAACAGCGCGGCGAAATCGAGCGGCGCATCGTTAAATTCAACGCCCATCACCGGCCAAATATTGTCCAGCGCGTGCTGCTGACCTTTGGTCAGGCGGCCCTGACGACGGACGAAGCTGCGAATACGGCGCAGCGGACGGCCGTTTTCATCGAATTCCGGAGATATGACGTCGTTTTTCATAAAAGTTAAGTCTGCTTGTGAGAGTGTTCGGAAAACGGGCATTATCCAAAGTTACCCGGCGGATGCAAGGGTTTACAGCCTCTCGCCCTTGTGCTGCAATCTGCCACCTTATAATCGCTATCCCGGAGCCGTAGCTTTGACTTTTCCCGCCGCGCAATTTTCAGCCCAGGTGCTGGACTGGTACGACAAATACGGGCGTAAAACCCTGCCCTGGCAAATCGGCAAGACGCCCTACAAAGTATGGCTCTCCGAGGTGATGTTGCAACAAACACAAGTGGCGACAGTCATCCCCTATTTTGAACGCTTTATGGCGCGTTTCCCAACGATTACCGACCTGGCGAACGCGCCCCTCGATGAAGTCCTGCATCTGTGGACCGGCCTGGGCTATTACGCCCGCGCGCGCAATTTACATAAAGCGGCGCAGCAGGTGGCCACCCTGCACGACGGCAAATTCCCGCAGACCTTCGATGAAGTCGCCGCGCTGCCGGGCGTGGGCCGCTCTACCGCCGGCGCGATTTTATCCCTTTCTCTCGGTCAGCATTATCCGATTCTCGACGGTAACGTGAAGCGCGTGCTCGCGCGCTGCTATGCTGTCAGCGGTTGGCCGGGGAAAAAAGAGGTTGAGAAACGCCTGTGGGAGATCGCCGAGGACGTCACGCCGGCCAAAGGCGTCGAGCGTTTTAACCAGGCCATGATGGACCTCGGGGCGATGGTGTGTACCCGCTCTAAGCCAAAATGCGAGCTCTGTCCGCTGAATAACGGCTGCGTGGCCTACGCAAATCATTCATGGGCTCAATACCCAGGCAAAAAACCGAAACAGACGATCCCCGAGCGTACCGGCTATTTCCTGCTGATGCAGCACGGCGACGAGGTGTTCCTCTCCCAGCGCCCGCCGGTGGGCTTATGGGGCGGTTTGTTCTGCTTCCCGCAGTTTGAGGATGAAGATGCGCTGCGGGCGTGGCTGGCCCAGCGTCAGATTAAGACCGATAATCTGACGCAATTAACCGCGTTCCGCCACACTTTCAGCCATTTCCATCTGGATATTGTGCCGATGTGGCTTACAGTGCACTCATCCGGCGCATGCATGGATGAAGGGGGCGCACTCTGGTATAACTTAGCGCAGCCGCCGTCCGTCGGTCTGGCGGCTCCCGTGGAGCGCTTGTTGCAACAGTTAAAAGCCGGAGCACCGGTTTAGCTTTCTGGCGATTAAAGAGGATTAAGAATGAGCAGAACGATTTTTTGTACTTTCCTGCAGCGTGAAGCCGAGGGCCAGGATTTTCAGCTGTACCCGGGCGAGCTGGGCAAACGCATCTATAACGAAATCTCCAAAGAAGCCTGGGCCCAGTGGCAGCATAAGCAGACGATGCTGATCAACGAGAAAAAACTCAGCATGATGAACCCGGAGCATCGCAAACTGCTGGAGCAGGAGATGGTTCAGTTCCTGTTTGAAGGTAAAGACGTGCACATCGAAGGCTACACGCCGCCAGAAAAACAGTAAGGGCCTGACGGCCCTTTACAACAATAAACACAACACGCACTCCCGGAATGATGAAAAAATACTTAGCGCTAGCGCTGATTGCGCCTTTGCTCGTTTCGTGTTCCAGCTCAACCAAAAAAGGCGCCGAGTACAACGAGGCGTGGGTAAAGGACACCAACGGCTTTGACATTCTGATGGGCCAGTTCGCCCATAACATCGAGAATATTTGGGGTTATAACGAAGTTCTGCTCGCCGGGCCGAAGGACTACGTCAAATACACCGACCAGTATCAGACCCGTAGCCATATCAACTTTGATGCGGGGACGATTACCGTCGAAACCATCGCCGGCACCGACCCGGCCGGGCGCCTGCGCCAGGCGATTATTAAAACCCTGCTGATGGGCGACGACCCGAACTCCATCGACCTCTATTCCGACGTCGATGATATTCAGATTTCAAAAGAGCCGTTCCTGTACGGTCAGGTGGTGGATAACACCGGCGAGTCGATTCGCTGGGAGTGGCGCGCCTCGCGCTTCGCCGACTATCTGCTGCAAACGCGCCTGAAAAGCCGCAGCAACGGCCCGCGCATGATCTACAGCATCACCATCAACCTGGTGCCGAACCACCTCGACAAACGCGCGCATAAATACATTGGCATGGTCCGTCAGGCATCGCGCAAATACGGCGTTGATGAATCGCTGATCCTGGCAATTATGCAAACCGAATCTTCCTTTAACCCCTATGCGGTCAGCCACGCCGACGCGCTGGGGCTGATGCAGGTGGTGCAGCACAGCGCCGGGAAGGACGTATTCCGTTCGCAGGGCAAATCAGGCCTGCCGAGCCGCAGCTATCTGTTCGATCCGGTCAATAACATCGACACCGGCACCGCCTATCTGGCGATGCTGAACAACGTCTATTTGTCCGGCATCACCAACCCGACCTCGCGTCGCTATGCGGTCATCACCGCCTATAACGGCGGCGCGGGCAGCGTACTGCGGGTCTTCTCCAGCGATAAGGTTCAGGCGGCGAATATCATCAACAACATGACGCCGGGAGATGTTTATCAGACCATCACCAGCCGTCACCCCTCCGCCGAGTCGCGTCGTTATCTGTATAAGGTTAACTCGGCGCAGAAAGGCTACCGCCGCAGGTAATCTCCCTCCAGCGCCCTTGTTTCCTCAAGGGCGTATTCCTTTTGCTATACACAATAGAGTTGCGCAACTGTTTTGCGATTTTCTGCGGCAGTTAACAAAAGCATCCATCGCATAAATGATAGAATCCAACCAAAATAACGCCATAAATGTTATTTAAAACACAAAACAATTCTATATCCGTGAGGATCAAAACATGAATCTTAAGCTGCAGCTCAAAGTACTGTCGTTCCTGCAGTTCTGCCTCTGGGGAAGCTGGCTGACCACGCTCGGCTCGTATATGTTCGTCACCCTCAAGTTCGACGGTGCGGCCATCGGAGCGGTCTATAGCTCACTCGGTATCGCCGCAGTGTTTATGCCGACGCTGCTCGGTATCGTTGCCGATAAATGGATCAGCGCCAAGTGGGTTTATGCCATTTGCCATCTGGTCGGCGCGCTGACGCTGTGGCTCGCCGCCCAGGTCACCACGCCGGGGGAAATGTTCCTCGTCATCCTGCTCAACTCGCTGGCCTATATGCCAACGCTGGGGCTGATTAACACCATTTCGTACTACCGCCTACAGTCTGCGGATATGGATATCGTGACCGATTTCCCGCCGATTCGTATCTGGGGCACCATTGGTTTTATCCTCGCCATGTGGGGCGTCAGCTTCTCCGGCTTTGAACTGAGCCATATGCAGCTCTATATCGGCGCGGCGCTCTCCTTGCTGCTGGTGCTCTTCACCCTGACGCTGCCGCATATTCCGGTGGCCAATCAGCAGAAAAACCAGAGCTGGACCGCCATGCTGGGCCTTGATGCCTTCGCGCTGTTTAAAAACAAACGTATGGCGATCTTCTTTATTTTCTCGATGATGCTGGGCGCCGAACTGCAAATCACCAATATGTTCGGCAACACCTTCCTGCACAGCTTTGATAAAGATCCGCTGTTCGCCAGCAGCTTTATCGTGCAGCACGCCTCGGTGATGATGTCGATTTCGCAGATCTCGGAAACCCTGTTCATCCTGACCATCCCGTTCTTCCTCAGCCGCTACGGCATCAAAAACGTGATGCTGATTAGTATCGTGGCGTGGATGCTGCGCTTCGGCCTGTTCGCTTACGGCGACCCGACCCCGTTCGGCACCGTGCTGCTGGTGCTGTCGATGATCGTTTATGGCTGCGCCTTCGACTTCTTCAACATCTCGGGTTCGGTGTTTGTGGAAAAAGAGGTTCGTCCGGAAATCCGCGCCAGCGCGCAGGGGATGTTCCTGATGATGACTAACGGCTTCGGCTGCATACTTGGCGGGATGGTGAGCGGCAAAGTGGTGGAGCACTTTACCGTCGAAGGGATTACCGACTGGCAAACCGTATGGCTGATTTTCGCCGGCTATTCGCTGGTTCTGGCTTTTGCCTTTGTGGCGCTGTTTAAGTACAAGCACGTCCGCGTACCAACCGGGGCGCAGACCGTCGCACATTAAATAAACGGCTTACCCCAGATTTACGAATAAAAAAACGCGCCCCGGTGTTATCAACGGGGCGCGTTTTTTATGCTTTCAGCACATAGCCATATAGCCGCTTAATGCCGTCAGGGTCCGTTTCGCTGTAGACCCCCTGGAGCTCCGGCGAGAAGCCCGGCAGCATATTGACGCCTTCCTCCAGCGCCAGAAAATAGCGCAGCACCGCCCCGCCCCAGATTTCGCCAGGCACGACGCACAGCACGCCCGGTGGATACGGCAGCGCGCCCTCCGCCGCAATGCGCCCTTCGGCTTCGCTTAAGCGCACCAGCTCAACGTTACCGCGAATAAACTCGCGGTTGGCGTCCTGCGGGTTCATCACCGCGCGCGGGAAGCTCCTCTTGCGGAACATCTCTTTTTGCAAATCCTTAACGTCAAAGCTGACGTACAGGTTATGCATCTCCTGGCACAGCTCGCGGATGGTGTAATCCCGATAGCGCACCGGATATTTATTAAAGATGGTCGGCAGAACGTCGGCCAGCGGGGTGTCGGATTCAATATGCTGCTCAAACTGGGCGAGCATCGCCACCAGCTGCGCCAGCTTCTCGGCGCTCTCTGCGGGCGTCAGCAGGAACAGAATGGAGTTCAGATCGCACTTCTCCGGCACGATGCCGTTTTCGCGCAGGTAGTGGGCCAGAATGGTCGCCGGGATACCAAAATCGGTATATTTTCCGCTCTCCGCATCGATCCCCGGCGTCGTCAGCAGCAGTTTACAGGGGTCAACGAAATACTGATCGCTGGCATAGCCTTCGAAGCCGTGCCAGCGCGCGCCCGGCTCAAAGCTAAAGAAGCGCCGTTCGCGGGCGATGGCTTCAGTGGGATGATCCTGCCACGGACGCCCCGCCACCACCGGTGGAATAAACGGCTGGATCATTTTGCAGTTGGCGATAATCGCCTTGCGCGCTTCAATACCCAGCGCCACGCACTCCGCCCACAGGCGGCGCCCGCTCTCTCCTTCGTGAATTTTGGCATTCACGTCCAGAGCGGCGAACAGCGGATAAAACGGGCTGGTCGAGGCGTGCAGCATAAAGGCGTTGTTGAGCCGCTTATGCGGGCAAAAACGTTCCTGTCCGCGCAGGTGGTTATCTTTTTTATGGATCTGCGACGTTTGCGAAAAACCGGCCTGCTGTTTGTGCACCGACTGAGTGACAAAAATGCCCGGGTCGTCCGGCGTCAGGTCCAGCAGCAGCGGCGAACAGTCGGCCATCATAGGGATAAACTGCTCGTAGCCGACCCAGGCCGAGTCAAACAGGATGTAGTCGCACAGACCGCCGATTTTATCGACCACCTGGCGGGCGTTGTACACCGTCCCATCATAAGTACCGAGCTGAATCACCGCCAGGCGGAACGGGCGCGGCACATCGGCTTTTTCCGGCGCCGTCTCGCGTATCAGTTCGCGCAGGTATTTCTCATCGAAGCAGCGATCGTCGATACCGCCAATAAAACCAAACGGATTGCGCGACGCTTCGAGATAAACCGGCGTTGCCCCGGCCTGAATCAGCGCGCCATGATGATTGGATTTATGGTTGTTACGGTCAAACAGTACCAGATCGCCGCGCGTCAGCAGCGCGTTGGTCACCACTTTGTTCGCCGCAGAGGTGCCGTTAAGGACGAAGTAGGTTTTATCGGCGTTAAAGACCTTCGCCGCAAACTTCTGCGCGTGTTTGGCAGACCCTTCATGAATCAGCAGATCGCCAAGCTTAACGTCGGCGTTGCACATGTCGGCGCGAAAGACGTTTTCACCAAAGAAGTCGAAAAACTGCCGTCCCGCCGGATGCTTCTTAAAGAAGGCGCCGTGCTGATGGCCCGGGCACGCGAAGGTGCTGTTATCCATCTCAACGTATTGGGTCAGCGTATCGAAGAACGGCGGCAGCAGGTTCTCTTCATAGCCGCAGGCGGCGGCTTCCAGTTCGAGCCACTCCTGCTCTTTGCCGCTAACGATGGCCGTCACGCCTTCTGGTTTTTCGTGGTCAGCGTCACTGAACAGATAAACCGGCAGGTTGAACCCGGTGCGTTTCAGTAACGCAAGGATGCCGCTGCGGCTGTCCGCTACGGTAATGACGACTGCCGCCACATCGGTAAAATCTGTACTGTCCAGGGCCACCACGCGACGGTGGGTGGACAGGCGGGATACCAGCTCGCGGCTGGCGGCAATGTGCATTGATTTCATGAGCGCGAATACCCGTTTCCGGAGAGTAAAAGGCTTCGGCCAGGGCGTCTGGGCTCTGGCCAACGAAATGTCAGGGTCTGGCTGGATCCCAGCTCCGACCGCCAGACATCAGTAAAAGCAGACCGCGTCCGATCTTACTGTTGTCCTGCAGTGAGCCTGCGTTACGCTCACCGCATGGTGGGCAGAAGTTGCAGTGTAAGGGTACTGCCTGCGCATCTGTACGCAGCGGCAACGGCGATGTAGCGGCGATGTCGTCATCACGGCGGCCTCATTCAGGAGAGGAGAAAATTCGCGCAATCATGTCACCTTTAAATCTACCGCGCAAGATGAATTACGTATGCAGCCATACCACGGATGCGCAAGCCTTTTGGCCCGTTTAGCGTCATAATAATGCAGTCATTAGGGATAATTAACAGGAGTCATGCTGTGGTTACAGGGCCATTTATTAACGCCGGCGCGGTCCTTTTGGGCGGCGTACTCGGCGCACTCTTAAGTCAAAGATTGCCGGAACGGATTCGTACATCAATGACCTCTATTTTTGGCCTCGCGTCGCTGGGCATCGGCATTCTGCTGGTGATCAAATGCGCCAACCTGCCGGTGATGGTGCTTTCAACGCTGGTGGGCGCGCTGCTCGGCGAAGTGTGCAACATGGAGAAAGGCATTAATACGCTGGTCAGTAAGCTCCAGCAGCTGCTTTCGCCCAAAAAGGGGCAGAAAAAGGTCTCAGCGCATGAGTCCTATATTCAAAGCTACGTCGCGATAATCGTGCTGTTCTGCGCCAGCGGAACCGGGATTTTCGGCGCGATGCGCGAAGGAATGACCGGCGACGCCAGCATTCTCATTGCCAAAGCGTTTCTCGACTTCTTTACCGCCACTATCTTCGCCTGCACCCTGGGGCTGGCCGTCTCGGCCATTTGCGTACCGATGCTGGCCATCCAGCTGGCGCTGGCGGCCTGCGCGTCGCTGATTATGCCGTTAACCACGCCGATGATGATGGCGGATTTCACCGCCGTCGGCGGTATGCTGCTGGTCGCGACCGGTCTGCGCATCTGCGGAATTAAAATGTTCGCCGTGGTGAATATGCTGCCGGCCCTGGTGCTGGCGATGCCGATTTCAGTGGCCTGGACGGCGTTTTTCGCCTGAAGATGCGTGCTTTTGACGCAATGTGGTGATAGATTGTTCAGTCTGCTGCGAAACAGATAAATTTCGTTGACGAGGTGCGGTGAATCAGGTTTAATGCGCCCCGTTGCCCGGATAGCTCAGTCGGTAGAGCAGGGGATTGAAAATCCCCGTGTCCTTGGTTCGATTCCGAGTCCGGGCACCAAATTCATATCAACGGACCTCTACGGAGGTCCGTTTTTGCATTCTAATCCCGCTAAAATCAACACATCCACAACACGTTAACTCCACCCCACTCAATCAAATTCAACCCGCATCAAGTGCCTTGCGAGGGTACAACTGAGGGTATAGTCTGATTCGATAAAATTTATACCCCTTTTACTATCAGGAGACCCCACCAATGGCGCTCACTGACGCTAAAATCCGTGCAGCTAAACCGGATGAAAAACCTTATAAACTTGCTGACAGCGGCAACATGTTTTTGCTCGTTCACCCTAACGGCTCGCGTTACTGGCGGCTCCGCTATCGGTTTCTGGGCAAAGAGAAAACGCTCGCTCTGGGCGTCTATCCTGAAGTCTCATTATCAGAAGCAAGGGAAAAGCGCGATGCAGCGAGAAAACTCATTTCTGATGGTGTCGACCCTTGCGAACAGAAGCGAGTAAAGAAAGCAGTACCGGAGGCCAGTAATACGTTCGAGCTTGTTGCGCGTCAGTGGCACAAGAGCAACAAAAAATGGTCCGAAGCACATAGTGAGAAGATACTGAAAAGCCTTGAGACTCATGTTTTCCCCTTTATCGGCTCACGTGATATTACCGCCCTCCGAACTCCTGATTTACTTATCCCCGTTAAAGCAGCCGAAGCAAAAGAGATATATGAGATTGCTGCCCGCCTTCAGCAACGTATCACTGCAATCATGCGCTATGCTGCCCAGTCCGGCATTATCAGCTATAACCCTGCCGTGGATATGGCTGGTGCTTTAACGACGGTGAAACGCCAGCACCGTCCTGCCCTCGCCTTAAATCGCATTTCAGAGCTCCTTGAACGACTGGATACCTACAGGGGACAACCTCTTACCCGACTGGCAACTAAACTTACCCTGCTTATCTTCATTCGTTCCAGTGAGCTTCGCTTTGCAAGATGGTCTGAGATCGACTTCGAGAAAGCCATGTGGACCATTCCTCCTGAACGAAAACCTATTGAAGGGGTCAAGTACTCGCATCGTGGCTCCAAAATGCGTACAGAGCATCTGGTTCCACTCTCAACTCAGGCACTGGATATTCTCAAACAAATCCAGGTCATCAGCGGTGAGCACGAGCTAATTTTCACTGGCGACCACAATCCATGGAAACCTATGAGTGAAAATACGGTGAATAACGCGTTACGCCTGATCGGCTACAATACAAAAGTTGACGTTTGTGGCCACGGCTTCAGGGCAATGGCATGCAGTTCATTGATTGAATCTGGTCTATGGTCCAGGGATGCTGTTGAACGTCAGATGAGCCATCAGGAGCGTAATGGCGTACGTGCGGCCTACATTCATAAAGCTGAGTTCTTAGACGAACGCAAATTGATGCTGCAATGGTGGGCAGATTTTCTCGATGCGAATAGTGAAAATCCGGTCTCACCTTTCGATTACGCCAGACAACAATTATAATCTATTCTCCCGGCAGAAATGCCGGGAGAATGTTTACTTATTCTTTCCCTGTATACATTTATTCACAGAGGGGGTGATGGCAAGCTGCCGCCTGTCCTTGTGATGAACTATTTTACGTAGGTACAGGGGGTAATGCTGCCAACTTACTGATTTAGTGTATGATGGTGATTTTAAGGTGCTTGCGTGGCTTCTGTTTCTATCAGCTGTCCCTCCTGTTCAGCTACTGACGGCGTGGTGCGTAACGGTAAAAGTACTGCCGGACATCAGCGCTATCTCTGCTCTCACTGCCGTAAAACATGGCAGCTACAGTTCACTTACACCGCCTCTCAACCCGGTACACACCAGAAAATCATTGATATGGCCATGAATGGCGTTGGATGCCGGGCAACCGCCCGCATTATGGGCGTTGGCCTCAACACGATTTTCCGCCATTTAAAAAACTCAGGCCGCAGTCGGTAACCTCGCGCATACAGCCGGGCAGTGACGTCATCGTCTGCGCGGAAATGGACGAACAGTGGGGCTACGTCGGGGCTAAATCACGCCAGCGCTGGCTGTTTTACGCGTATGACAGGGTACGCAGGACGGTCGTGGCCCACGTTTTTGGTGAACGCACAATGTCCACGCTGGAGCGTCTTCTGAGCCTGCTATCGGCCTTTGACGTGGTGGTATGGATGACGGACGGATGGCCGCTTTATGAATCCCGCCTGAAGGGAAAGCTGCACGTTATCAGCAAGCGATATACGCAGCGAATTGAGAGGTATAACCTGAATCTGAGGCAGTATCTGGCAAGGCTGGGACGGAAGTCACTGTCGTTCTCAAAATCGGTGGAGCTGCATGACAAAGTCATCGGGCATTATCTAAACATAAAACACTATCAGTAAGTTGAAGTCATTACCGACGTTGAGATATATTCACGGAATGTATATTTTATGTGGAGATATCCTCCCATGTTTCATGGTAAGGCCTACGAATTCGAAAATGTCGATTATTTTTGAAAAAGATGTGTTTCAGCAGCAAGGCCAACATAAAGTGATACGAAAACACAGAATTGCATAAGCTGTTCGGAGATGGAGGGTCAAGATCAAAATTGCATAAGCTGTCAGTGCGGGATACCTACGAACACATAATAACTCATTGCAATTAATTCATTGCTTATTATTTAAATACTCTTTGAATAGCTCTTTTGACATCTTATAACTAATACAATAATCAGTAATGTCGGACAAAATCATTACTAATTCTAAATTTTTAGTTGATACAGCTTGCTTGTCGTTACTTAATTATTTTTAAGGAAAAAGATTGTGAATACATTTAACCGAACTACCACATGCATCGTGATTTCCGCAGCATTGTTACTTGGAGGCTGTGCCAATACCGGAAGCTCTCTCCTGTCTGGGACAAAGCCGGATCCTCGCCTTACCACCACAGAACAATCACAGTTCTTTAGCGCTTCTGGTGCACAAGGTTGTGGCGTAGGCGCCGTATCCGGCGCAGCTCTCGGCGCGTTAGTAGGGGCGCTAGCAGGTGACTCGAAGAAAGCGCTTGCCGGCGCTGCAATTGGTGGCGCTGCTGGCTGTGCTGCAGGTATGACCGCTAACTACTATCTTGACAGACTGAAAAAAGATTATGCCTCCACCGCCGATCGTCTGCAGGCAATGGATAACGACATCAGCAAAGATACCGCAGCGGTTGAAAAATCGACGCTGGCGATGAAACAAGTTATTAGCGAAAACCAGGCCACCTTAACCAAAATCAGCATCCAAAAAGATAAAGCTGGATTTGATAAAGCCGGTGCGAAAACCCAGCTGGCGCAAATTGATGCCAACATCAGCAAGATGAAAGAGACCATGAAAGGCATGAAGGATAAAGAATCTGCCTATAAGGTCGCTTTACAAGGTCAAACGACCACCACAAGTGCAGAGAAAAGCAAGCTGGCAAATTTGAACAAAGAATATGCCAATCTCAATAGCAAGATTGCTGCTCTGGAACAAGAAACCAACGAGCTGTATGAACAGCGCCAGGCGATCTCCCTTGGTTAACCCTTTCGGCCGATAGCATTATCGGCCGGTTTAAGACTGCTTAAAGCAGCGTTATTCGACGCTAATGATGGATTATTTGATGAGAAAATACGCACTTCTTGCCGCCCTTGTCCTTACGGGTTGTACTACGTCTCCCCAGGACTGTGATTTACACGCACAAGATCCAAGCTTTATTACCAAACTGAGCTGCGCCACGTCGGGTGGTTATCGTCAGCAGGTTGATCAAAAAGAACAGCAGGTTCGCCTGAGCCAATATCAAAATGAATCGGCCAGGCAACAGCAGGATTATACCCAAAACAGACAGCAGACCTTAAATCAAAAGCTGGCAGATGAACAAGCAAGGCTAAATGCCGTGCGTTCGGATCTGTCGCAGACTCTCGCAAAACTGAAATCAAGCAAGATTCAAAGCCGCGAACGCCAGCAGGAAATTGCCAAATTGCAGGAGCTGCAGCGCCAGTCACAAACGGCAACGAGCGCCAGCGAAATTTCAGCGATTGAGAAAAAGGTCGCCGAAGCCAAGCACAAAATAAAAGTTCTCGAAGAAGCAAATACGCTCCGCTAAAAGCGCAGAAAACGTTCCGGCTGTCTGAGATGCAATGATACACATCTCATGCATATCACCCACAACAATAATGATTTGCTTATGCAACGATTAACAACTGCCGCGCCGATTCATGAAGCAACGCTGACAACCTATGAAGAGACGGTCGGTATCATACATCGTCATCTTCCCCCTTCACTGGCGCTGCTGTATGCCACCGCGCGTCGCAATGCCGAAGGACGCCTGGAGTGGTGGACAGCACGTCAGGGGCTGGCTAAACCTTTTTCCGCACTGAATGACGCCGAACGGCTGACTGTTGAGAATAAACGTCAGCAATATCAGGACATTCTGGCGGGGTTAATCAGCCAGCTGGCCGCGCGCGGCGAAGATAAGTCAGCACATGCGTTGCAAACGCTACTCACCCAATCACACCACCTCGACGGCTATAGCGTCGGCGGCGAACCGGTGTTGGTCAATTGGGCCACAGCCAGCACAGCGGCGCCCCTCCATACGGTAGTGGTTATCCCCTGGTGCCGCGGTTTTCTTCCTTGGCTGGCATTATTGCTACTGCTGCTCCTACTCGTCGGTGTCTGGTGGTGGTTTACACATCGCCCGGCCGTGACGCTCCCCGTTGTTACACCAACCCATACCGAATTAACTGACACCAATCCCAGCGTGAAGCTTGAGAAACGTCAGGATTTTGGCCGGATAAAAATCAATCTGCAGTGGAAGCAGGGGGACCACAAAGAGCCTGTCGATCTCGATATTGCCGCCTTTGTGCGCTTAAAAAACGGTGAAATCAGCGGCGCTGAGGCGCTGAGTCATTTGCCCGGCAACTATGACCAGCCACCGTATCTGCTGCTGCAGGAAGATCTGCGTGAAGGCAATGACGTGGATGGCGAATGGCTTTTCGTCAACGGCAGCCACTGGCAGGACATTGATGAGGTGCTGATTTATAGCTTCATTTACGCTGGCACCGATAACTGGCAAGGGACAAACGCCTCCGTCACCCTCTATGTCCCCGAACAGCAGCCGATTACATCCATGCTCACGGATAGCGACCAGCGTAATAATGTCGCCGCCATCGCCAGGCTCAAAAATGTCGATGGCAATATTCAGGTTGAACGCCTTGACCGTTTCTTCCCCGACCGCGAGTCGATGGATAAGCACTATGGCTGGGGTTTCAAATGGACGCCCGGCGCGACCAAAAATTAGCCTGCACCACTGTGGCTTTAGTCAAATTACAGCCTTTAAGGGTTAGATAATGCGAAATTCGATTCAGGGACCACTACTTCGTACCGGAAATAACTCTTCATTCAAGGCGCTGGGTGAAACGGGCTATCCTGTTTTCAAGATGGCCTTCCAGCTACGCGAAGCCATCTATCGTCTTGATGCAGGGCGCGATCTGGCCCGTCATCTGGCTATCCCGCAAAACGATCAGGGCGGTGACAGAACCGACTGGTACAGCAGTTTTCCCGGCGATGTTATCCCGTGGAGCGGCGCAAGCGAAGCGGAGCGAGAATCGGCGCGCCAGCAATTTAATGCGTTTCGAATGGCAGTGCAGTCACTAAGCGAACAGTTGCTCAACGCGGAGCAAAGCGGAACCGGCGGCGATCGTCGGGTCTTTGCCCAGTTGCTAAAATCTGTAACCCATTTCCCCGATTATGAGTTTGTCTATCTCGTTAATGGAACGCTGGTGATCACCTTTTGGGGGTTTGTCCACCCGGAAGGGGAACAACGTCACCCGATGCATTGGCTGAGTTCATCGTCCGTTCCCGCCGCCGCCCTCGCGGCCGTTCCGCCGCAGGCCAGCGCCACGGAAAAAACCGTCGAACCCGCTCCCGCGCCCTTTGTTGATGTTCGAACGCGCCGCTGGCGCTGGCGTTGGTTGCTATGGCTACTTTTGGCGTTACTGCTGCTGGCGCTGCTGTTAGGGCTGCTCCGCGGCTGCGCTCCTTCTCTTTCCCTGCCGGGCCTCCCTGGTCTTTCTGCGGATAAAACCACGGTCACCGCTGAACCTGTGGCTACGCACCCGGCCACCAGCACCCATGACGTGGCGATCAGGGGGTCAGAAACCGCCGTTGGCGCTCGCGCCGTACCCGGCATTGTGGAAGGGTCAACCGCGGACGCGCATCCTGCGCTGGATTCAACGGTGCCCGCGATGCCTGCCGACACATCTGACAGAGCGGTAGACGGCGATGCGACGCCGCCGCCGGCTAACGCAAATGAAGCCAGCGTAGAACCGCCACTGCCGCCCGGCGTACAGGATACCCACGACGAGCAGACGCCTCCGGGCGTGACTCCGGTAACCGCCCCGCCGCTCGTTGCGCCGCAGGGCGAACCGTTAACCCTCCCGGCCACCCTGCCGGACGGCCCGGCGAAGTTTCTTAACGGCGAATGGCGCGTGAATGGCGGTATTCAGGACAAGCACACCGGACGCCCGCTCCAGCTGCAATATAATTTTGACCAGGGCAACGGCACCGTCAGCATCCGCCAGTCCAGCGGCGTAACGTGCCGTGGCCCAGCCAACGGTAACGTGCAGCAGGGGGCGCTCAACATTACCAACCCTGAGCAAATGACCTGCAGCGATGGCTCAAACTTTATTGTGCCGACCATCGAGTGCAAATCACCTTCCGCGGGTCATGCCGATTGTATTGGCAGCAACGATGGGGAAAAAACCTTCCCGATTCGTATGCTTCAACCTAATTCCTGAACAGGGACGAGATAACTATGTTGCCCGAGATTGTATCTTTTGATCGTCAAGTAACCCTGGTAGGCGACTCCGGGATCCAGTTTATGGATTTTGGTTTGTCTCCAGGACGTTTGCCCGCCGGTGAATTTGTTAAATTAGCCAATGGCGTATTGACCCGTTTAATCTACAACGAACAGCGTGATTACTATTTTTATCAGCCCAGCCCGGCAAATATCGAGAAGGCTAAAAGCCAGTACGATATTCCCGTTGAGCAGAGTCTTAAGCTGTTTGACGGGACATGGTTGCCGCTTCCCCTACTCCGTTTCAGCCCGCCTGACGTCTATCAGGAAGGGCCGCTAAACTGGGCGCGTTTTCGTATCGTCAAGCTGGACAAGCCTGATATGGATGGGCATAGCCATCGAATGACGTTGGCTATCGATACTCGCGTAATGGCCAAACAGCAGGCCGCCGCCGACCTCAGCCCGAACCAGGAAGATGTCAATGCCGGGGCAACCTTTGCGGTGGCGACAGCCACCTATGCCCTCAACTGGTATCTCACGCAAGAGTGGATTGTCGACTGGCTGAAAGAGGTATTTAAAGAGGCGAGCAAAGGCCGGGATATCGACGAACGCGAGCAGGAGCTTAACCAGCAGTATCCGCTGGCGCACTACCTTAACCTTCTTTCACTGATGGCGATTCCCGTCGAAGGTTTGCAAAGTCAGACCGCCCCCATCATTGAATTGCCGCAGTTCAGGGTCATCGCCAATCGGGAAACTAACGCTATCAAGCCTATTCCCGTTGATTTGATCCTCGATGTCGGTAACTCACGCACCTGCGGTATTCTCATTGAAGATCATGGGCAATCAGGTTCAGGTATGCAGCACAACTATGTGCTCAAATTGCGCGATCTTAGCGCGCCGGAACATGTTTATACCGAACCCTTTGAAAGCCGGGTCGAATTTTCACAGGCCTTCTTCGGCAAAGATCACTGCTCGGTGCGTAGCGGCCGCCACGATGCCTTCCAGTGGCCGACGATCGCTCGTATCGGCGGAGAAGCGGGTCGTTTAGCGGCGCGCCGAAAAGGCAGCGAAGGTTCAACCGGCCTCTCCAGCCCTAAACGTTATCTTTGGGATGAAAAATATTACGGTCAGGGCTGGCGATTCAACGGTAGCTACGTGCAGGACAGTAATCCACTCGCCACCGCTGCGCCGTTCGCGAATCTGATCGATGAACGGGGCGAGGCGTTACACACCGTCGAAGATGAGATGGATCGCATCCCGGTCTTTACGCCACGCTATTCCCGCAGCTCGCTGATGACCTTTATGCTCGCGGAAGTATTAACCCAGGCGATTAGTCAGATTAATAGCCCGGAACAACGCATACGTCAGGGACACGCAGGTATTCCGCGTCAGCTACGCCATATTATTCTGACCGTGCCGCCCGGTATGCCGATGGCTGAACGTTGCGTACTGGATGACCGTATGCGTCAGGCGGTCGGTTTAGTCTGGAAAGCGCTACGCTGGCACAACGGCGAAAACGATCCTTATGAGGATGAGCAAGAAGATCATAGTCAGACAAACATTAAAATTCCGCTGCCGAAAATCAGGGTCGAGTGGGATGAAGCGTCCTGCGCGCAGTTGGTTTATCTCTACACCGAGATAAACCAAAACTTTGCCGGTCACCCGGAGTCGTTTTTCGACGCCCTTAGCCGACCCGACAGCACGCAACGTGAAAGAATATCCATCGCATCTATCGATATCGGCGGCGGCACCACCGATCTGGTCATCACCGATTATCATCTCGATCGCAATGGTCATAGTGGGGGCGGCGCTAACGTCCATATCATCCCGCAGCAGCGTTTTCGCGACAGTTTTAAAATTGCCGGCGACGATATTCTGCTGGATGTCATCCAGTCCTATGTGCTTCCAGCCTTTGAGCAGGCGCTGCGTGAAACGGGGGTCATATCCGTTGAGACGCTGATGTCTCAACTGTGCGGCTCGCAAAATATTAGCGCGGCGGAATCCGTGCTGCGCCAGCAGCTCACCCTCCAACTCTTCGTTCCCCTCGCGTTGCACATTCTGGGTAAATACGAGCAATTCGATCCGCTGGACGAGCAAACGCATATCGTGATTAACCAACGTGTCGGCGATCTACTGCCGGTAGGTTCTCTGCGTGATGAAGTCGAGAGCTTTGTTCGCCGCGAAGTACAAAAAGCTGGTGGTCCGACCGATTTCAAACTAGCGGAGGTAATGCTCACTCTGCCGCTCGCCAGAGTGCATAACGATTTGTGCTCGGGTAAGTTCAACATTGATAAAGTGCTAACCGCGCTGTGCGAAGTGCTGAGCTATTATCATTGCGACCTGCTACTGCTGACGGGCCGCCCTTCGCAGCTGCCGGGCATTCAGGCAATTATCCGTCGCAACCTGCCGTTGCCGCCGGGGCGTATTTTACCTCTGCACGGTTATCAGACCGGCACCTGGTATCCGTTCCATAAAAATGGCCATATCGACGATCCGAAGAGCACCGCCTCCGTTGGCGCGATGCTCACGCAACTGTGCGCAAATCACAGCATTCCTAACTTCCATTTCCGTACCTCGGCGCTGAAGCCTTACTCAACGATTCGCCATATTGGCACCATTGATATGGATAACCTGATTCGCAGTGCCGATATCGTTTATCGCCATATCGAATCGGAGAACGGGCAGATAAAATTGCCGACATTCACCGACGAAAATGGCGAGAACACCACGCAAAGTATCATCATGCGTGGCGATTTGCGGCTGGGTTATCGTCAACTGGATGCCGAACGTTGGGCCGCCGCACCGCTTTATACCTTACGTTTTAGCGAAGAAGGCCGTAAGAAGTTTTCCGCCGCCTTCTCCGTGGATAACGGTTCACCGTACCTGAAAGTGAGACTGGCTATCGACAAAGGCAAACGGGCGCGCCAACTGGGCTTAATCAGCGATCGGCTGATGATTGCGGATATCACCAGCAACACCGATAAGTCATTCAGCAAGCGTGATGTAGATCTGGAACTCAATACTATGCCCGATACGGGGCTCATTGATAGCCGACACTGGCTCGATAGCGGGAGTGTTAAAAAATAATGAATAGCGATCAAAAATCTCTCACTCAGGGCTGGGCAGCTATCGCTCAGGGCTGTCAGGACGCACTTGGCTGGGTTGATGCAGTGCGTTCCGGTTCACGTCGCCTCGACAACGAGGCGGATAAACTCAACCTTAGCTTGCTCCGCACGCGTAACCAGGCCAATAGCCTGACACTGGTCGCCAGAACGCCAATGACCTTCGGTTTTTTCGGCATTTCTCAGGCCGGGAAATCCTATCTCATCTCCGCATTGGCAGCTGGCAGCAATGGTTCACTGGAAGCCCTTTATGGCGAACGGCGCGTCGACTTTATCAAAGAAGTGAATCCCGTCGGCGGCGGTAAAGAGGCCACCGGCCTGGTCACCCGCTTCACCCGCCAGGCCCCCGCCGCGCCTGCGGGCTATCCTGTGCCTCTGCGCCTGTTCAGTGAAATCGATCTGGCCAAAATTCTGGCAAACGCCTGGTTTAATGATTTCAACCACGAGCAGCTGAGCTTTCAACTTGATGAAGCCAGGGTTGAAGAGCGACTGCGCCCCTTCCTGCAACGCGCCACACAAGCAAAAAGCTATAACGGCGTGAGCCAGGAAGATGTGGTTGCCTTATGGGATTACCTGAACGCCTCGTTCAGAAAATCGGTTGAAAAACTTGAACACGCCTATTGGCCGCAGGTGTTGAAAATTGCCCCTGCGCTGAGTCCTGGTGAACGCGCAGAGCTATTTTCTTTATTGTGGGGAGAACTGCCGGCCCTCACCGAGACCTATCGTTCATTAGCCAATGTGCTGACCAAACTCAATCATGCCCGGACGGTGTTCGCCCCGCTGGAGACGCTTATCGATCACAGTAATGGCAGCATTATGAACGTCGACAGCCTTAACCGGCTAGGCTCCAGCCAGGATCGCCACGTGGAGATCCGCTACTGGAAAGAGGAGCAGCAAATCGGCAGCGCCAGCTTAACCCAGGCGGAACTGGCAGCGTTAACCACCGAGCTTATCTTCCCGTTAGCGGAAGTCGAGGCCGACAGCGTCGTGGAGCAGGTCGATCTGCTTGACTTCCCTGGGTATCGCGGGCGTCTTAAAATTACCGCACTGGAAGAGGCCGGTAGAGAGGGGCTTAATCCCATTTGCCAGCTTCTGCTGCGCGGTAAAGTCGCCTATCTGTTTGAACGTTACACCGATAATCAGGAGATGAACGCGCTGGTCGTGTGCGCCAGCTCCGCCAAACAGAGCGATGTTGCTGACGTTGGTCCGGTATTAAACCGCTGGGTAGAAAAAACGCAGGGTAAAAGCGCCGAAGAACGTCAGGGCCGTAACCCTGGGCTGTTCTGGGCCATCACCATGTGCGATATGCGCATCAACAGCAGTCTGCAACTCACCACCGAACAGTTAAAAGAAGGCTGGGAAGGTATGCTGCACATGACCTTGCTGGAGCGTTTCGCCCAATATGATTGGCTGCAGCAATGGGCGCCCGGCCAGGCGTTTAATAACTGTTTCCTGGTGCGAAAACCGGGGCTGGATAATCCGTTCATCGACCTAAAAGACGGTACAGAACAGGAGCGAAACAAGGAAGCGTGCATCACCGAGCGCTATCGCCAGAAGCTCGACGAAATGGGCAGCACCTTCATTAGCGCTAAAAACGTGCTGCAACACGTCACCGAGCCGAGCAAAGCCTGGCACGCGATGCTCGAGCTCAACGATGGCGGCATGGGACGCTTAACCAAAGCGCTGCGCGGCGTCGCGCATCTGGAATTCAAGCTGGCACGTTTGCAGCAACAACTTGAGCAGTGTCGCGAGGAGACCGGCAATCGCCGCCTGGGCCGCTGGTACGAAAAAGACGGCGACGGGCAGCTCGTGAAAAAACAGGCCATCGCGAAAGAGCTATGGCAGGGGCTGTCCGCCTGCTCCCACAGTATGGGAGAGCTAATTAATCGTCTGGATCTGCCGACGCAGGAGCTTAATAACATCTATTTAAGCATTCGCGACCGCAACCCGGAACCGTCAAACGATGGCGACAGCCTGGCGGCAAACGCGTTTACCGCCAGCCCATTTGGCAACAACCCCTTCGGTGATAACCCGTTTGGCAGCGATCCCTTCGCCGACGCACCGGCTGAAATCGCCGTGGTTGACGCGCCAGCGTCAACTGCCCAGGAAAGAGTCGGCCAGGACGATGATTTCGCCCATCAGGCGTTTAAAGCCTGGGTCGCGCATTTGCGTGAACTGCCGCAGCAAGCGCCGCAGTGGCGTCAGTTGGGGATGAACAGCGAACTGATTAATCATCTCAGCGAAGAATTGATCACCGCAGCCACGCGCCTAGATCTGGAAGGCACGCTGAAACGCGCGCTGGCGGGTCAGGAGCAAGCGGGTACGCGGCGTGAACATCTTATGGCACGCCAGGTTCTGCGCGCCCAACTGACTATGCGTGATTTTATCGCCTGGTTTGGTTATCTCACTCTACCGCCTGAAAAGGTGCCCAACAGCTATGTTGGCGAGAAAAATAAAGTCTTCCTGCGCCAGAAACCGCTGATGAACGACGAGCTGCCGCAGCTCGCCGCCGTTGCGCCGCAGCCGGGTGTCTCTTATCTGGGAGACTGGCTATCCGCCCTGATGAGCGTCGTACTTGATAACGCTGGTCATAGCGCCACGCGCGATATTTCCGTCGAACATAATCGCCAACTTGGTCAAATTATCAGCCAATTGAAACAAGAGAACATGCCATGCTAGCTAAAATCATCGCCTGCCAACCGGCAGAGCCGGGTACCGCACAATTGATGGTTCGCCTGCGCGGCGAAACTGCGGTGCTGCCCGATCTGACCTTTACGCTTTGTAATAACGAGCAGAACTATCTGCAGCCCGATGGCAGCTGGAGCCCTGCACAGCACTGGTTTACAGTCAACGGCGGTTACTCCCTGGCCAACGGCAGCGGCTTTCGTATCGGCCCTACTCTACTTGACCCTTTGCTGGCAAACGCAAGCCAGGTCCAGATTCAGATCAAGCTGGCTTCAGGAGAAGTGCGCAATACCACCCTCCAATTGGTGCGTGATGAGTTGCTCTCTTCTGAAGCCAGGGGCGCGACGGGTAATTACAGCAGCAGCAGTATGCTGGCAACCCCAGAAACCGACTCCGCACCAGCGGCCATCGTAGAAGCGCCCGTCGCAGAATCTGAAACCATTGCGCCGACCATTCATGCCGAGCCGCAGCCGCAACAAAAACCTGCGGCTTCCCGCCTCCCGCTCATCATCGCCGCCATCCTGCTTTTAGTGGTGATTGCTGGCGCGCTTTGGTGGTTCATGGGCCGGGACAAAGGTCAGGAGGTGGTCCCGGCGGTACAAGCTCAGCAAGCCCCCGCAGCCGCCGCCCCTGAAGCGACGAACACCGAGCCTAAAGCCCCGGCTGGCTGTTCCGCACAGAGTTTAGACACGCTGAGCGAGCTTGAATTCGTGCAGACGTGCGTTCAGGAAAAACTCGATAGCGATAAACTGCTGGCCATTATCCAGTCAGCGAAAGAGGCGAAGAAATGCGGCGTCGCCCAGCGCCTGTACGCAAATCGCGCGCAGGGCGGCGATACCAAAATCGCCCTGATTTACGCCGGTGAGTACGATCCGAAATACCATCAGGCAAGCGAATGTTTCAAAGAGGCGGATAAAGATACCGCGGCCTATTGGTACGAAACGGTACTGCAATCAGAACCCGAGAACCAAACGGCTAAGCAGCGCCTTGAGGAGCTAGCAAAATGACCCGGACTTTTTTTTGCCGTCTGGCGCTGCCCTTATGCGGCCTGTTGTTCAGCGGGCACCTCTTTGCCGCCGAGGGCGATAAACCGCTGCTTCAGGAAGGGAAGAAAACGCTATACCAGCGCATCCTGACGACGCCAGGCTGTAAGCTTAGCGACAACGCCGGGGATGAAAATGGGCAGCTTCAGCCTGCCTTTAGCAGCCTTTATGTTTATCAAAAGGAAGAGGCTAAGGGGCAAAGCTGGCTTAAAGTCGGGCCGGATAGCTATGGCAAAACCCTTGGCTGGTTGCCGAAATCCTGTACCGTAGACTGGAAAATGCAGCTGACGCTGGCGTTTACCAACCCGGCCAACCGCGATCGGTTACTCTTTTTCAAAGAGAAAGAAAGTCTGGATAACATTCTTTCTGCCCCCGATCCTGTCTCTCTGGTGGCGCCGCTGCGCGCCAAATTGAAGCGTGACGGCCACGCTGAAGGTATTCAGGCCCAGGAGCCGGAATATTTTGTCGATCTGCAAAAGCAATTTTATCTGCTGCCAATCCTGAGCGGCGAAGAGGTCATGACCGAAGATGGCTTCTATACGCGCCTGCTCAACGTGGCCTCCGTCAGCAAGGCGGATGATAACGCAGCGGCAAAACAAGATAACGACGTAAACCAGTTGAAAGGCTTTAACGCTTCGGTGGTGTTCGTTATCGATTCAACCATTTCAATGGGGCCGTATATTGAGCGCACTAAAGAGGCGGTCAATAAGATCTACGACAAAATTAAACAAGAGCATCTGGATGGGCAGGTCAAGTTTGGTTTGGTCTCTTATCGTTCAAATACCAAAGCCGTACCGGGACTTGAATATAACACCCGCATTTTCGCCGACCCTAACCAGGTCAAGGACGGCGCGGATTTTCTGCAGAAAGTCGCCGATCTTAAAGAAGCGAAGGTCTCAAGCTCTTTATACGACGAGGATGCCTATTCCGGCGTGTTATCAGCTATTGATGACATTGACTGGAGTCCATTCGGCGCCCGCTATATGGTGCTGATTACCGATGCTGGCGCGATTGAGGGCAGCAATAAACTTTCAGGAACCGGCCTTGATGCCAGCCAGCTCCGTCTGGAAGCCGGTAACCGCGGCATTGCTATTTATACGTTGCACCTGAAAACCGCCAGCGGCAAAGCAAACCATACCAAAGCCGAGAGCCAGTACCGCGATCTCTCCAATTTTGATAGCACGCAATCTAACCTTTATCAGGCGGTGAATGCAGGCGATATCAAAATGTTCGGTCAGCAGGTTGATGCCCTGGCGTCAGCCATTACGGAACAGGTGAAAGCCGCCTATATGGGGGATGCCGCCATTGGCAGCGCGCTGTATGCCAAAGATGAGGGGCAAAAGCTCACGGCGGAGCAGAAATTGCTCCAGGATACGGCGTTAATCGGGCATGCGATGCAGTTAGCCTATTTGGGCAAACGCAACAGCACCCAGGCCCCGCTGGTGTTCCAGGCCTGGATTAGCGATCGCGATCTGATTAAGCAGAACATCCCCACAACAGATGTTCGCGTGCTCTTAACCAAGGGACAGCTGAGCGATTTAAGCGATGCCGTCAGCCAGATTCTGAAAGCCGCTAATGAAGGGATGATCTCGCCCACTAAGATGTTTGAACAACTGCGCACCGTTGCGGCAACAATGGGGACCGATCCTAACCAGTTGAAACAGCAAGACAGCGCGAGCATCGGCGATCTTGGCGTGCTGGGCGAGTATCTGGCCGATCTTCCCTACAAAAGCGATGTGCTGAATCTCGATGAAGAAACGTGGAAAAGCTGGGATGGGCTGTCACAGGAGAAATTTATCCGCACACTGTCATCCAAGCTGCGTCACTATCAAAAATATAATGCAGATGTCGACCGCTGGGTCGAGCTGGCGCAAGGTAGCGATCCGCGCGATCGCGTGTATCCCATCCCACTGGAAATGATGCCCTGATGCTGCACATTGAAGACTTGTGCGTGGTTCGTGGTCAGGATCATCAGGCTCACCGTGTTTACCTGCCGCAGCTTTCGCTGCGGCCAGGCGAGGTGGTGGCGGTAACGGGTGAAAGCGGCTGCGGTAAAAGCACGCTTCTGGAAGCCATTGGTTTAGTGTTGCATCCCAGCAAAATTGGGCGTTACACGCTCAGCAAAGGGACACAGCAGCAGGATATTGCCGCGTTGCTTCTGGGCGAGCGACATAATACACTCGCTGCGATTCGGGCACGCGAACTTGGCTTTGTATTACAAAACGGTGGCCTCCTTCCCTACCTGAACGTCAAAGATAATATTCTCTTGCCGTGCCAGCTGCTGGGAGCCCGCCCTGACAGCACCATGCTGGATAGGGTCATCGAAACGCTAAAACTGTCGCCACTACTGGCAAAATATCCTACCCAGCTCTCCTTTGGCGAACGGCAGCGCACCGCTTTTGCGCGCGCGATATTACATCGCCCGGCGCTGGTACTGGCAGATGAACCGACGGCGGCGCTCGATCCCTACAATGCCCAGAAATTATTTAGCCTGTTTATCGAACTAGTCCGTCAGGAAGACATGATGGCGCTGGTCGTTTGCCATGACTGGCCTCTGGTCAAACACTTCAATTTACCCTGTTTAGCTGCGCAGCCAGAATCGCTGACGGCGTCATCACAGAGCGAACGGGGAGGTACTTACTTTGTCCTTTAATCGTGCAAGACTGCTCGGTCGCCTTGCAATGCAAGACCTGTGGCACGATCGCATCATCTCTTTTTGCATCGTCTCCTCTCTTGTTGCGGTCATCGCCCCTTTACTGCTCCTTTTTGGCCTGCGCTTTGGCATTGTGAACCAGTTACAAAACGATCTGGCCAACGATCCCCGCAATCTGGAGATCCGCATGTTGAGCAGCGGAAGCTACGATCAGCACTGGATCACGCAGCTACGGCAGCGGCCTGATGTCGGCTTCGCCATCGGGCAAACGCGCTCGCTCAATACGCTGACTGACTTGCAGACGGACAGCACACATTTTATTGAAAATGCGGAAGTCATTCCGACAGAGGCTGGCGATCCTTTGCTCGGCACGCAGGTGCTCCATCATGACCATGAAGTTGTTATTACTCAGGAAGCGGCACGCAAGCTGGCGGTGAAAACCGGTGATACGCTCACGCTACGCGTGAGTCGTATGCTCGATGAACGCCGCGAATGGGGACGTAAGCGCGTGACCGTGGTGGGGATTTTGCCAGCCACCTATTTTAATCGCCCCGCTATCTTTACCCGCCCCGCGTTATTAATGGCTCTTGAACATTTTCGCGATGGCTATGCGGTAACAGCGTTAGGGGTCGCCAGCGGCGCTCAGCTTAACGGTAACGCGCCGCGCTACGCCCGCGCAAGGTTGTACGCACGCGATATTGACCATGTCGCCAGCCTTGAACGCGATTTGCGCGCCCAACGCATCGAAACCACCAGTCGGCTGGCGGATATTGAGAATGTAAAAAGCATTAACCGTGTGTTGGGCATCATCTTTAACACGATCGCCATCACCGCGCTCATTGGCTGTATCGCCTCGTTAATCGGCTCGTTTATCGCCAATGTCGATCGTAAACGTAAGCATATTGCTGTACTTCGTCTGCTGGGCTTCACGCGACCAGCCGTAGGCGTTTACGTCATTAGTCAGGGCGCTTTGCTCAGCCTGATGGCCTATATCGGCGGTTTTGGCATCTATTTTTTAGCCAGCCAGATATTTAACCGGGCGCTGTCCACAAGCCAGGCCACCGGTCAGATGATTTGCAAGATAACGCCCTTACACGGCCTTATCGCCCTCTTACTGACGCTGGTTGTGGCGACGCTGGTTGCCGGTATCGGTGCCTGGCGCGCGATCCATATTGAACCTGCGCAGAGCCTGCGCGAGGCATAACCCTTATTTTTTTAATTTGCCCTAAGCATCTATTTTAGCGGAGATCGTTCATGGCCTTTACTCCTTCCACATTATCGCGCTGCCTGGCGCTAGCCCTGCTGGTGAAGATCTCCCCCGCGCTGGCAGAACCGTGGGCAGAGAAAACCTATAATCCGAAGCCAGATAGCGATGACGTGATTTTGCCTATGCCCTGCGAAGGTTCGATGGTATTTCGTCGGGTAGAAATTCCAGTAGCCGGTCCTCTGGATGATATTCCCATCACCTTAGGGGAAGATGGCGGTGAATGGGGCTTTGTGGAACACAGTTATCCCACGTTTATCGCCGGTAGCTTTACTGAAACGCCCCAAAATAAAGGCCGTTATTATTTAATGGCGAAATATGAGCTGTCGGCATTGCAATATCAGGCATTAACTTCCGATACTTGCCCGACACCATCGCGTAAACTTAGCCTCCCTCAAACCAGCATCAGTTGGTTTGAGGCCGTTAATTTCTCCGATAAATATAACCAGTGGTTACGCGCAAACGCGCTCGACAAGCTGCCGAAAGAAGATAACAAGCCAGGTTTTTTACGACTGCCCACCGAAGTAGAGTGGGAGTTTGCCGCGCGCGGCGGTCTGAAAGTGGATACCGCACAGTTTCGTGATTCCCGTTATCCGATGGACGACATCAAAAATTATGAGTGGTATTCCGGTTCGCAGTCCTCAAACGGGAAACTTCAGCTCATCGGTCTGTTAAATCCTAACCCGCTCGGCCTGTACGATATGTTAGGCAACGTCTCTGAGATGATGTTTACCCCCTTCTACCTCAATAAAATTAATCGATTGCATGGCCAGGCTGGCGGTTTTGTGGTGCGTGGCGGCAGCGTGATGTCCAGTGAGTCGGATATCCGCAGCGCTAGCCGTAAAGAAATTAACTATTACGATAATGCCCAGCCTTTTACCAGTAAAACAATGGGCCTGCGGTTGGTGCTGGTTTCCCAGGCAATTACCTCAACGGACCGGGTCAAACTTCTTGAGAAAAACTGGTCGACTCTCGGTGATGATAAAACGGGCGCAGAGAGCAGCAAATCCGGGTCCAATGATACGGCGAAAGCGTTAGGTAGCCTGGCTTCTGGCGTTGAAGACGGCGAGCTGAAGAAAAAGCTGAAAGATCTGGAAAACCAACTTCGTGCCAGCAACCAGCAGCAGCAAGAAGAAAGAGCACAGTCTATCCGCGCCAGCCTGAATCTGGGCTCTTTTCTCTGTACCAAATTACAGGACGATGGTCGTTTCCTTGACTTCCTCAATCACAATTATGAGCTGCTGTGCAAAGATAAAGACAGCAGCGATGCCAACTGTGCCATCCGCAAAAATAAGCTGGCGGAACAAACCGATCGTCTACAGCAGCTAACGAGCTACTACGCCAGCAGTCTGGTGGATTCCGGCACCCTGTATGGGCAAGCAGGGCTAAAAGGCGAAGTGAACGTGTTCAATCAGATGCTGATGCTGAATAAACGTCTTTCCGGTCTTAAGCCGTTCCTCGCTGCTCATTGGCAGAATCAGCAAAAATACCTAGCGAACGGCAAAATTGATACAGCTGGCTGGCTGGATACCTGCAAACAAGTAAAGAACGGCCACTAATCTTAAACATGTCAGTTTATAAAGGAGTAAGGAGCGTGAAATTAACTCTACGAATTGCGGCGTTGACCATTGTCTGTATGTCACTCAGCCAGACAGCTTTAGCTGCGTCTTACAGTGCGGAGGATCAGGAACAATTAACGCTGGAATGCCTGCTCACCAATAATAAATACGCCAGCGCCTTTATTGCGCAGGATAGCGCGGGATATGCCCTGGGAACCCAGTCTGCTCCGACTGCTGAGCTGAATCTTGTCACTAATCAACCGGGGGTTAACGCCTACTATAATTCTCAGATGATCGCCGGTGGCTCGCTTTACTGGATACGTGTCGTCAAAGGCCCCTATGAATATATTGTTTACGATAAAGAGCAGCACGGCGATATGTCAGGTGTGGTTGTCACAAAAAAAGGGAAAAGAATCTTCCACAAAGATTGCAAGGAACCTATCAAGGTGGGTACACAAAACGATGGCAGCATCTTTAGCCGATTTGCGCAAGAAGATACAGAAGGCGATCGTATTATCGATTTAATCAACAAAGCATAAACGCTTATTTCGTCGTAATGGGGATGTATATCTATCATCCCCATAGAAGGCAGCTAAAGCTATCCGCTTTTTTGTACGCTCATTTTTAATGGTTGATAATATTGCGGATCAAACATCGACAGTGGCAGAGCATGGACTGAACCATCCGAAGACGTTTCCTCAACGTCGGTAATCACGATGTTGGCTGTATTTTCAACCGCATCACAGCTGAATTCAGTTGCCGAAAGGGTTGAGCGAGTTGCACTGCTATCGCCAAACGGCTGAACATCAAGAGTTCCTTTTTCCAGAACGGCTCCCGATTTATCAGTTAATTGTAAGCTGACTGTCAGGTTATTGAATGTCCCATCACCGCCGTTATCCAGCCGGAATACCAAAGAACACACGCCCTGCACCCAACTGCTATCCGTATTACGAATACTAATATACCGATGGTCATTCTCCGTACTCACTGCGGGGCCAACCATGCCGCCACAAAGTACGGCCAGCAATAAGCTGCATAATGTTTTCTTAATCATAATCTTCTACGCCCTCATTCCTCACGCCGCCTCACAAAATTCTGTTCTCTTCCCCGATACGTATGTCGGTTTTAGCCTATTTCAGTGCCAACTCAATCTGTTCTATTGCTTTCTAAGCATATTGTAATGAGCTATATGGTTAAAAAATAGTAATACACTAAACAAACTAGCACTTCAATTTAAAAGCGTTACTCACGAAAAAATTAGAGCGATAATTAGTTCGTTAAAAATAATAACATTACAAAATTAGTAATGTCTATTCTTTCTTGTTGCTTGTAGAAAAAACAGCCTAATCAATAGACCCTATGCAAAATTCATTGAGATGGATCATTTGAGTATATGAACGGTTTTGCTAACGTCATTAATCGTTATTATGTAAAACGTTGTTTTGTTTTCCTACGTATACCTAATGCGGAATATAAGGAAATAGCATTCTATAAAGATATTGGTGAAGAATAATTAATGAGTAGTTATTGCATGGATGTTTTTAAAAAGTTAATGAATGATTCCATGAATAACATAATATCAATTAACAAATAGGTGTAAAAAGTAATGGCTACTAAAATTCGCATGGAGAATCCACGTACTGGCGAGACAGTAACAGGATTTTATGGTTTTTCCTGGACTACATTGTTTTTCGGAGCGTTTCCAGCTCTTTTCAGAAAGGACTTCATAACCTTCATCGGTACTTTTATCGTGCTGATTATCCTTGCTTTTCTCACCATGGGTATTGGCTCGATGATTGGCATGATTATTTGGGCATTCATGTATAATAAGTACTATACAACTAATCTTATTAAGAAGGGTTTTGCTTTTGCAGGAACCAACACAGAGAATGAGCTTGCATCAGGTAAGCTTAATCTCCACTTAAATGCTGATAACTGCCTCACATACAGAATTGGTAATTAAGCATCCAATTGAGCCACCAATGAGTGGCTCAAGTATTCATTATTCTTCAGGTACGAACTCAGTTGTTACCAACGGTGCAAAACTGATCCACCCCAGCGGTTGAAAATTGATCCAGGGGTTAATCTGCTCCTCTGAATACAGGGGAGCTTATGATCACTTTTGAGATTCGTATGAAAATTAAAGTCCTGCACAAGCGGGGAATGAGTATCCGGGCCATCGCCAGAGAACTGGGTATTTCGCGCAATACTGTCCGCAGCCACCTGAATGCCAATCCTGAAAAGCCGCAGTATTCACCACGCCCGGCATCATCATCACTGCTCGATGAATACCGCGATTATATCTGTAAGCGGATCAGCGACGCGCATCCCTACAAAATCCCGGCTACCGTTATTGCCAGGGAAATCATGGAGCTGGGCTATCGTGGAGGTCTGACTATCCTGAGGGAGTTCATCCGTTCGCAGACACTCCCCGTACAGGCAGAGCCGGTTGTTCGCTTCGAAACCGAGCCCGGACGGCAGATGCAGGTTGACTGGGGGACCATGCGAAACGGTAAGTCTCCCCTGCATGTGTTCGTTGCTGTTCTGGGGTACAGCAGAATGCTTTACATCGAGTTCACCGACAACATGCGCTACGACACGCTGGAATCCTGTCACCGCAATGCGTTCAGCTTCTTCGGCGGCGTACCGCGGGAAGTTCTGTACGACAAGATGAAAACGGTAGTGCTCCAGCGAGATGCTTACCAGGCCGGACAGCACCGGTTCCATCCTTCCCTGTGGCAGTTCGGCAAAGAGATGGGCTTCTCTCCGCGGCTGTGTCGCCCCTTCAGGGCACAGACTAAAGGTAAGGTGGAGCGAATGGTGCAGTACACCCGCAACAGCTTCTACATCCCGTTAATGACGCGTCTTCGCCCGATGGGGATAACCGTCGATGTTGAGACCGCAAACCGTTACGGTCTGCGCTGGCTGTACGATGTGGCTAATCAGCGGAAGCATGAAACTATCCAGACCCGCCCCTGTGATCGCTGGGTGGAGGAACAGCAATCCATGCTGGCACTGCCACCGGAGAAAAAACAGTATGACGTGCAGGTTGACGAAAGCCTGGTGACCTTCGACAGGCAGCCGTTGCATCATCCGCTGTCCATCTATGACACGTTCTGCAGAGGAGCCGCATGATGGTCGAACTACAACATCAACGGCTGATGGTGCTTGCTGAACAGCTCCAGCTGGACAGCCTTATCGGCGCGGCGCCGGCACTGTCGCAACAGGCAGTGGTTCAGGAATGGAGCTACATGGACTTCCTGGAGCACCTGCTACATGAGGAGAAACTGGCCCGGCATCAGCGTAAACAGGCGATGTACACGCGGATGGCAGCCTTCCCGGCGGTGAAGACGTTCGAGGAGTACGACTTCACCTTCGCCACCGGCGCACCTCAGAAGCAAATCCAGTCGCTGCGTTCCCTGAGCTTCATCGAACGTAACGAAAACATCGTGTTGCTGGGCCCCTCGGGCGTGGGGAAAACACACCTAGCGATAGCCATGGGCTACGAGGCAGTACGGGCTGGCATCAAGGTTCGCTTCACAACAGCAGCAGACCTGCTGTTACAGCTATCGGCTTCCCAGCGTCAGGGGCGTTACAAAGCGACACTCAATCGTGGTGTCATGGCCCCCAAACTGCTCATCATCGACGAAATAGGCTATCTGCCGTTCAGCCAGGAGGAAGCCAAGCTGTTCTTCCAGGTCATTGCCAAACGTTACGAAAAGAGCGCGATGATCCTGACCTCTAACCTGCCGTTCGGGCAATGGGACCAGACGTTCGCCGGGGATGCAGCGCTGACATCGGCAATGCTGGACCGGATCTTACATCACTCACACGTAGTCCAGATAAAAGGAGAGAGCTATCGACTGAAGCAGAAACGAAAGGCCGGGGTTATAGCGGAAGCTAATCCTGAGTAAACAAGGTGGATCAATATTAGACCGTTGGTGGTGACGGTAAGTGGATCACTTTTTACCCGTTGTTGACACTTGAGATCACGGAGTAAATTGCGCATGGAAAGCATGGCCTTCAACTGAGGGATTTGCCGGGAAACCTGCTCCGGGGTGAAATCTTTCATGCTCCGGAAGGTCAGGCTGATGTTGTCTTCGCTGCCGTCATCAGCCAGCGTGTTTTTAACGGTCAGATTGACGTTTGGGGAATATTCGGACAACACTGAGTCGAAATTATTTTTATTCAAATCAACTTTTTTGCGCTCAGACAGGGGGGCAGACTCCTGACTATTACTGAAGTCGCCCGCCACGAGCAATTTCAGGGGGAGCTCCGTTTTCTTGCTCGCGCCACCAGTGTGCAAATCAAGTTTTAAATTAATACGCACTTTAGGGATTTCGGACTGAAAGGAAGAGTTAGGGAAGGTGCGAATAAGCAGGTCATTTCTTCCCAAGCTGACTCGCTGATTAAAATTTCGCGGATCTGGGCCGATTTTTTTCCCGCAAACACATCGAATCAGCCTATTTAGGCTATTTTTTCCACCATTTCTGGCGTTATTTCCGGTTTTTACTGAGATCTCTCCCACTGACGTATCATTTGGTCCACCCGAAACAGGTTGGCCAGGGTGAATAACATCGCCAGTTGGTTATCGTTTTTCAGCAGCCCCTTGTATCTGGCTTTCACGAAGCCGAACTGCCGCTTGATGATGCGAAACGGGTGCTCCACCCTGGCACGGATGCTGGCTTTCATGTATTCGATGTTGATGGCCGTTTTGTTCTTGCGCGGATGCTGCTTCAAGGTTTTTACCTTGCCGGGACGCTCGGCGATCAGCCAGTCCACATCCACCTCGGCCAGCTCCTCGCGCTGTGGCGCTCCTTGGTAGCCGGCATCGGCTGAGACAAATTGCTCCTCTCCATGAAGCAGATTACCCAGCTGATTGAGGTCATGCTCGTTGGCCGCGGTGGTGACTAGGCTGTGGGTCAGGCCACTCTTGGCATCGACACCAATGTGGGCCTTCATGCCAAAGTGCCACTGATTGCCTTTCTTGGTCTGATGCATCTCCGGATCGCGTTGCTGCTCTTTGTTCTTGGTAGAGCTGGGTGCCTCAATGATGGTGGCATCCACCAAAGTGCCTTGGGTCATCATGACGCCTGCTTCGGCCAGCCAGCGATTGATGGTCTTGAACAATTGACGGGCCAGTTGATGCTGCTCGAGCAGGTGGCGGAAATTCATGATGGTGGTGCGATCCGGCAGGGCGCTATCCAGGGATAATCGGGCAAACAGGCGCATGGAGGCGATTTCGTACAGGGCATCTTCCATGGCACCGTCGCTCAGGTTGTACCAATGCTGCATGCAGTGAATACGCAGCATGGTCTCCAGCGGATAGGGCCGTCGGCCATTGCCCGCCTTGGGATAAAACGGCTCGATGACAGCGGTCATATTCTGCCATGGCAGAATATGCTCCATGCGGGAGAGGAAAATCTCTTTTCGGGTCTGACGGCGCTTAGTGCTGAATTCACTATCGGCGAAGGTGAGTTGATGGCTCATGATGTCCCTCTGGGATGCGCTCCGGATGAATATGATGATCTCATATCAGGAACTTGTTCGCACCTTCCTTAGACATGGCTGTCCCTGTTCTATGAAGTAATAGAAACGGTCAATGCCAGTGAGAAATAAATAAGAAAAAATTACCCTGCCAGAACAACTTTTCGGTTCGCGTCATCCGACGTAAATAAAAACCCCGGAACTAAAAAGCGGGCGCATTCCATCCACCAGCATGCCGACACTGTATTTTTGAGCATTTGCCTGAAATGGAAAATTTCGGATAAGACCCAATAGCCGGAGTATAGGAACGTTCCCTGCCAGATCGGAAATGAAAAAATGTAATAATATTTTACATTTCTAAGCTTTAACAATTAAAGATCATCTTTCTGATTTATAAGAATTTTCTTGCATAACCCCTTCAGGCCTTGTGGGATAAGGATGTGCGGCAAATGATCAGTTTATCTTAGGGTGCATATCTGTGCGAAATACCACCAATCGCATGAAATCTCTGGTTTTGTATTTTTATCGAAAAATGTGAAGCCGGACGTGACTGAGCATGTGAAAAATTGACGACATTTTCAGGTTTTCATCATTTCTGATTATTCACTTAAACGGTGCTTATTTGTTTTCGTCAGAAGAAAATAAATGTCATGACTGCCCTTTACACATGCCTCAATACCAGAAAGTAAGCACGACCCGGATATCTGCCATTCAGGGAATGGGTTGTGATCAGACTGACTAATGCGTTGAGAATGTTTGTTCTATTGCTCAGGTTGTAATGCGATCCGGTTCAACGCCATCATGACTGGCGGGAGGGCATGGGCCTGAAAAACCTCTGCACATGTTGACAGGTTGCCCGTCACCAGAAATTCCACCAGCGCAATCAGTTTACCCTCATCCGAAAATCCACCGGTCAGTGCCGACTTCCTTACCAGCAATGCATCCGTATCGCTGAATTCCTGGACCAGAAGCGCTTCATTGTCCCAGTCCTCGTCACTCACCACTGCATTGACCCAGTCCTGCGATTTAAGTTGTTCAATTGCATACGTCAGCCGGTACAAATCCGACTGAGCAGACACCGGCCCCGAGCACGAAGACCAGAGATATTCCAGACGAGTGAATAAGCTGGCAGCAAAGCCCTTCTGGCGCCCAAGTGTCATCAGACTCTCAATATCGGATGCGATAGCATGCGGAAACCGCTTTTGCTTATACGCCACAGTCAGCCAGCGCAGCAAAAATGCATGCTGAGTGGCGACAGCGCCTGACCATCCTGCTGCACGGTACGTAATGCGACAAGGGCGCACCAGGCAAAATGTGCAAGTTCAGCGACGGTTTGTTCCGGAGGTAGAGTATCGTGAGTTCTTTTCATCAGGGAATTATATCGGTGCTGAGGGTACCGGAAAAGACCAAAAAGTGATCGTGTGGGGTCAGACGGAACATCATCACGGTAACCAGTACGCTCACGGGCAAATAACACCCGTTCTGGCCGTAATCACGGGAGGTACCATGTTATCCATTCCGGCCTTCAACCGGCCAAACGGCACGGTAAAAGCGTTCTTATCTGAACGACTAATGATGAAAGATGACATGCTGGTAACGTTATTATCAGTGTGTATCACCGCACACCATGCCTCTCTGAGTATCCTGCTCATGTCCTGCTGTACGACCCCATCGCGCAAGGCCCCCAGCGTATCAAGATTAATCAGCAGCAGTATTTTGCGCTCTGGTGCACTGGCAGACTCCCACATCCATCGCAGGATCGTTGGCGGTGAACTCTGCCGCGCCTGCTGACGCTGGCGCGAATATTCGCCGGTGCGCTGCCAGACTTCAGTATGAAAACGCAGAATCAATGACCGGTATTCGCTCATGGTTTCTCGATACGGCAATTTCAGCGTAAAGCTGAATGCCGCCAGTCGCGGGTAATGGTCAACGGCCTGTTGCAGAAATGCACGCGTACTGACGGCATACGCGCTGACAGCATCAGAAGCCCGTGTGTAAGAATGATTCACAATGCAGACTCTCTTTGGGTTAAATCAGGGAAGACCCCGCCAGTGCGGCGGTATCTGGTTCATAAAGGCGAGGGAGGACTATCCGGTACTGTAGCAGTAGTTTCTCTGCCAGTTCACTTCTTCGATGCTGTAGATACCGGTCTGGCATCGGTAACAGTGCTTCACGCCCTGATAATGGTCGCCGCACCACACACAGTACCAGGACAGCGTCATCACCGTAGCATCCAGTCCGTTGAGCATATTGCGCAGCTTCCTGTGCCGGGCCCCGGCTTTCACTTCCGGGTCGAGATGGGCACAGTTCATCAGCACATCCCGGGCCACGGTCCGCGTATCGTGTTCAAACCACGCAGGGTCGCTGAAGGTGCCAGCATGCAGCACCAGACGACAGCCACAGGAAGCACAGCTCCATACCTGCCCCGGTGCGCTCATGGCTTCACCGGCCGTCACAAAGTGACCTTCACGGTCATTTGCCAGGTAACATTTCAGTACGCGCATGCCGTTACCTCTGCAGTCCGGATTTCAGCATCAGAGAGCGTCCTGCTGAACTCACCGGTTCGGCAGGTCAGGCAATAGCGCTCACCGTGATAATTACTGTCGCAACCACTGCAGTGACAGACGGCGCGGTAAACCAGCGGACGGGCATCCGGTACATACCATTGCAGCTGCCGGATATGGCGGGTCCCTTTCGCTTCCAGGTTGACATACGGACAATGCTGTCGCCCGTTATCTGTCAACATGTCGGACCGGTGTTCAAAGAACGGTCGCTCAGTGTTGTATTCAGGATGGTATCGCAGCGCACTGCCGCACAGGTGGCAGGTGTAGCGGTCATACGGATACCGTTGTGCTGTTCTGGCTCCGGTGAGACGACCATTACCGTCAAGGGCGATGAAAGATTTGGCGTACATCGTGGTACTCCTTACCGCCAGACGACACGCAGGCGTAAGCCGTCCCGATATGGGCTGCATGGCTGCGTGAATGGCGGGTCAGTTATGCGTTAGCGGAAGATGATTCTTGGTATTCAGTCTCTGCAGCCCACCGGGATTACGGTTGTGCAGATGCTACAGAGGTGCGAAAACAAACGGGGCAGGGTCTGGCACCACAATACTGCCTGCGGCAACGGGGACACTTACAGCGCGCCGGGATGTTCTGTGGTTTAGTACGGCGTTGTTTTTCCATCAACAAACCTCGTCTGCTCAGGCGCCACGGGAATCTGCGATACGCTGCTGCATCCAGGTTTCCACCTCGCTTCTGCGCCAGCGCGAACTGCGGCCCAGCTTAATGGGTTTGGGAAACAGACCGTCGCCAATCAGTTTATAAAACCACTTGTCCGTCATACCGGTGTACGTGGTGATAAAAGTCATGTCGATAAGCGGGTCCTGAGCTGAAAGCAGTGTGTCAGGACTGGCATTAATGTTCGAATTCGTCGTGGTCATGGTATTTTTCTCCCTCTGAGGATATGGCTGTCGGGAGACGTCCGGTAGTGGTTGAATCATGGGGTTACCGGTTCGCCTCAGAGGATAGGGAAACGTTGTAAAAAATTACCCGGCCCGTACGTTCAGGCCTGGTGAATCGATATATGCCTGGCTCAACCGCGGCTGCAACCGAAGTTACGTTCACCATCGCCGGTGACTTTGGTTTCGCGTTTGGCAAGATAAGCGGCCTGCGCCAGCGCCTGTTGAAGCTCTGTGGTATTACCGCGCGTCAGCCAGGACACCGGGCTCTTCGGGAAGCGGGCCAGAACGGCATGCGCCTGTGCATCCACCTTCAGAGCACTGCACCACGCCTGTTTAATCATACCTGCGAGCGAATCCGGGTCCTGGTAATCCCCCGGTCCGCACCACGTATCGCGGTTCAGCAACAGCACCGCGTGGTAATGCTTCTTCCCTTTGATTTCACCAAACTCCCGCGCCCAGACAAAACGCAGCGTGGTCGGCCAGACGCGTTTGCCCTCGCGACGTTGACGCGCCTGAAGGGCTGTAATTCGGGCTTTCAGGGAATCGGTGAAACGGGAGATAACGGCTGTATCGCTTGCCGCTGGCGTATCCGGCAGACGGAGGTCAACACGCAGGGCCAGTAAGCGGGTGTAAGCGTTAAGCGCACAACTGAAGGTATCGGCGATGCGTTGCTGCCAGAAAGGGTCGTATGTGTAACTCATTAAAATGGACTCCGGTGGGTTATCGTTCATAACCATTACCAGCGCCGTAAAAAATAACTTTTTGCCTTCAGCGGGTCCCTAAGCAGGTCCCCAGAGATGGCAGGATTCGATAAAATATCGGGGGTGGCAGGGAGATATATGCAACGGGTAGCAGCACAGTGACTGAAGCCATGAGGTCAATACGAATTAACAACGATTCTGGCGCAGGGTGACCCGAATACTGCGAAAAAACAGTCTTCCCGTTACCGACATCTCCAGGGCTACAGTGAACAATGGACATGGAAAGAAGATAACCAGAGGAAATAACGATGATTGTTGACGTTGAGGAAACCCCGGCGATCGCGCTGGCACTGTTGAAAGAAATACTTCACGACTGGTAAAAGACCGTTCCACCATCCTGGCCCTCAACCTGGCCTGTATTTAACCGGCTGGTTGAACGTCATGACGAGATGGTGGTGGTATACAGGGAGATAGCGTCCAGCAGTCTCTCCAGACAACAGCTCTGGGTGCTGCTTGAGCAGATTATCCATGCCGGTAGCTTTGGAACCGATGAGCGCTTTGCACAACTACGGGCTGATCATCAGGAGCTTACGGCCCTGAATGACAGTATCAGCGCCATGAGCCAGAAACTGGCTGAAATGCTGGAGCGACGTACAGAGCTTAGTGGGAACGGTCACTTTCATTGCGAGCGTATGCGTAAACTCACCGAATTTATCGATGATGCCGGAGAGAAGAACGATCATTATCAGCTTCACCTTAAACCAGAACTGCAGCGGCTTAATAGTTTCGATCGGCTTTGTTGAATAAATAAGATTTCGTGCGAACGACCCTGTAGCTGGCTGGATTTTCAGGCAATACGCACGCTTTCTGGCATCCCAGCCTTTGTCATCCTGTTCAACGCACGCACCATGGCCATAGCTTCCGCTACCTGACCATCGTAGTCACGCAGCGTCAGTGAATCTCCCAACAACTGCTTCATTCTGTACATTGCCGTTTCCGCTATCGAGCGACGGTTATATTCCGTTGTCCATTTCCACCGTGCATTGCTTCCGCTCAGCCGCTGAATAGCAACGGCACGGTTGCGGTCTGCGTACTCACCGGGCCAGTAACCTGCTCCTTTTCGGGGAGGAATAAGCGCGCTGATTTTTTTGCGGCGCAGTTCATCGTGACAGAGCCGGGTATCGTAAGCCCCGTCTGCCGCGGCTGCCCTGATTTTTCTGTGAGTCTGCCGGATAAGGCCCGGGAAGGCTTCTGAGTCCGTGACGTTATTCAGCGACAGGTCTGCACAGACAACTTCATGTGTGTTGCTGTCAACAGCAAGATGCAACTTTCGCCAGATACGACGGCTCTCTTTGCCGTGCTTTCTGACTTTCCATTCGCCTTCACCAAAGACCTTCAGCCCGGTGGAATCAATCACCAGGTGTGCGATTTCACCCCGGGGGGACGTTTTGAAACTGACATTAACCGACTTTGCCCGCTTACTGACACTGGTGTAATCCGGGCAGCGCAACGGAACGTTCATCAGGGCAAAAATGGAATCAATAAAACCCTGCGCAGCCCGCAGGGTCAGCCGGAATACGCGTTTAATCACCAGAACGGTGGTGATGGCGAGATCAGAATAGCGCTGGGGCCTTCCTCGTGATGAAGGCGTTGCCGACTCATACCAGGCCTGAATCGCCTCATCATCCAGCCAGAAAGTGAGGGAGCCACGGTTGATGAGAGCTTTGTTGTAGGTGGACCAGTTGGTGATTCTGAACTTTTGCTTTGCCACGGAATGGTCTGTGTTGTCGGGAGGATGCGTGATCTGATCCTTCAACTCAGCAAAAGTTCGATTTATTCAACAAAGCCGTTTCGATCTTAAGTACTGGCCTGACATTGCCGGGATTATTCATTCGCTGGATATGGAGGAGGTTGAGGTTACATTTGCTGATGAAGCGACGGAGGCGATAATTAATGCACGCCGCCCTTCGCTGACGGATTTCTTCAGAGCGTTATTCGATAACATCGGTATGCAAAAAACAGGGGATTACTACGCCTTACCACGAACGTTTAAACTCTCAGATGCAGCGCTGGCGACAATTTGTAATATCACCCGTAGTTTGCCACCCGATGAACTCGTTGACGCCGCTTATGTCAAGCGTACCCGTCATCGTCTGAAAACACAGGATTTTAGCGCGATATGGTGAAGCCACCAGCCCATGTGATAGTCATTGCCAGATTTACTTAAGCGTTTGATGTTTTGTATTGACCAGGTTTAAAAAGGGTCTGTGGTTACCCTGAAAAGCGAATATGACTCCGGCGGGATGTATATACCCGGGGTAAGAGCCCCTGTACCAGCCCCCGCTGCCATCATGATATTACTACCTCGTTCAATAAACCCGATAAATAATCGTTATCGGGACTACTGTTAAAACGCTCTGTAACGCATCACGCTCAACGTATTCATACCATCCACAGATTTCCATTAGCGTTATCTTTTATGCGATTACAGGGGCTTACAGAAAGCTTCAGTAACATTCAGGTTTATAACATCAAACCGTTTATCAGATAACTTACGATAATGCGTTAATTGTTTCTCAGACACTGAAAGATTTGGCCATAACAATACGCGATGTTACCTGCATTATCCGGCCTGCGGTACATGCCCGAACTATTACTCCCGACAAAATCTACATACCCGGATTTATGGTTCGTTGATGTAATCAATACCCTTGCACATACTTAGCGTATTAACACGATCCTTTCAGCTTCCATTGGTTATCACATTACCTGTTATAGTCAACCCTCGTAATAACACGTTAAACAGACAGGCTAACACCAGTAGCACCCACCGTGTATTTACACTTCGCACAACGCTGCCATACGCTCAGTCCATCCTCCGGCAATATTATCGACCGCACTACCCTCCCTGAAGATTTACACACCAAAGATAATATCACTAAGTTTAATATCTAACGTATTTACTCATTTACGCAGTCTTATCTCAAAGTAATGGCCTCGTCTTGTCTCTTTATAAAGGGAAATGACTGAGAGAAAGCACTGTCTGACGAGTAGCCTCACCTGCCGGTTGATATCATCGGCAACTACCTTTTCAACTGTAATATTGCCTTTCAAGTGATACTCTCTTCCAGGCTGTCATTCATCCCTCTGAGTAATGTTCTTGTACTAACTGTTGTTTAACCATAAAGAAAGGGCTATCTTTATTATATTAATACCAATCCAACACATCGGGCCTGACTGCAATACCAGAGCAGGTTACGTCAGGCCTGGTCTATACGCGATAAAAGCCATGCACGTTCACTCTGGAATTATCTTTACCAACACCCCCCAAAAAAACACTTTGCCGCCTCAAATAACCTCAACCACTATAACGCCCAAATTTACACAACTCACAGAAGCCATCTCCCTGATTCTGAGCAATGAAATGAAAATATACTAGGGTAAACCTGCCTGCTGCCAGAAATTCCCTCTGAAGCGAACCCGGTATCATGACGGGGTGAAGACGAGAGCATGCAGAAGAACAAACGGAGGAATAAGATAAAGTTAAAGAGTAGTGGGTAAGCGAACAAGAATCCCTAAAAACAGAGCACAGAAAGAAATAAATCATTAAAAACAGCAACATTAAAACCATGGTAAAACCGTGATCAAACCAACATAAAACCACAATCTTACTTCACGATGACTACCAGATATGTTTTTTAGTGACGATAAAACCATTGTCATGCTACTTTATCCCCACAACAATCACTACACAAACCACTACTATGTAGTTTGTTTTATGGAGCCTTTTATAATGGCAATAAATTACATTAATGGCAGACAAATACCCGTTAAAAATCGTGACATACGAATCTGCAATTTTTATATTACCTGGTTAGAAATAAACAAAAACATCAGAGCAGAAGGGGTTAACCGTCAGGAAGCAGGCAGCTGCCATCAGGCAGTTAATCATCTCCTCAATAAGTACTATCCTGATAAAGAACAGCAAGACAGACTCCTGGCAGATATGCATACCGCCTGCGACGAGAATATCTTACCTGCAGAAAAATTTGACTGGATTGAAAACGACGAGCGGGCCGCATTCTGGATGTGGGGTTATCTCTGTGAAGCGAGTGACTATCAGCTTGGTATTCTCCGTTCAGGAGATGCCCCTTTAGGTCAGAACTGGTATCAGTTCCTTCAACTCAATAAATCCCCGGCAAGCCACCGGGAAAGAATGCAACTTCTCTTCAATTTCTTTGACTGGATAATTATTCCTGCCCCACCAGTTAATCACCTTAAGAGCCAGGTAATGGACAGGCTCAAAGACCAGTGGAAAAATATTTACAGCAAACCTGCTCCGCTGAAATGGTTACCTGATGAGGAAGAGGCGGTACTGTGGGCATGGAACAGTCTTAAATCGCTACAGGAAGAAAGAAACGCCCCCACCGGCGGACTTTCATTTACGCTTTCTTCGCCGGGGCTGAGCACCTGGTTTACCCCTCTGAGCCATGCTGAACGAAATTTAGCGCTACGTGCCGCACTTGATTTATGGGATGACGCACCGGATACCAAACGGCTATTCCTGCTTAATCTGAATAAAGCCTGGAATCAGCAGAAGCTACGTCAGTCCCGCACAGATAAAAAAGCACTCAATACGTACCTTAAGAACGAAACTAAAATGCGACTCGACTTTATGGCTGAACGCAGCGGAGTTCGCATCAGCGATATGCTGGAAACTCTGATTAATGACCATTACCGAAAAACCTGTGGTGGTGAGTGAGGACTTTGAGCTAAAAACAAGGTGAGCGGAGGCAGTAATACAGCCCATACATGACATTCAAAAAAATTTCAGACCTATATTACCTGTGTGAGAAGGGCAGCAGAAATGCTGCCATTTTGTTATTTCACTCACGGAGGTTAATGTGTCAGATAAAACTGAACAGGGTCTTGATGGCCTGAAGCAACAGCTGTCTCTCCTGCCCGAAACACTCTCCCGTACGATACTAAATCGCATCCGCCAGCACATCCATTACGAGCCGGTCGTTGGCATTATGGGTAAAACAGGGAGTGGGAAAAGTTCTCTATGTAATGCGCTCTTTCAGCAGCCCCTAAGCCCGGTCAGCGATGTGCAGGGCTGTACCCGTGAACCGCTTCGCTTCACGCTCGATATTGGCGGGCGTCGCATGACGCTGGTCGATTTACCCGGTGCCGGTGAATCTCTGGACTATGACCGTGAATACCGGCAGCTATATAAAGATCAGTTACCGACGCTGGATCTTATCCTCTGGGTGATGAAAGCGGATGACCGGGCCTGTGCGACCGACGAAGCGTTTCACCGGTTCCTGCTCAATTGTGGCGTCTCACCGGGCAGCATTGTCTTCGTCATTAACCAGGCCGACAAGGCGGAACCCTCGCTGGAATGGGACAGGGAAGCGTGTCTGCCCTCCACTGGCCAGTTGCTGACGCTGACCACCCGAAGCGCAGCCATCTCACGGCAGTTCTCCTGTCCTTATCCGGTTCATGCGGTGTCAGCCAAAACAGGCTACAACCTGGCCCGTCTGGTCGAAACCATGATATTTGCCCTGCCCCCGGAGGCCAGCAGCGGCGTTTTTCGTCAGGTCAGGGAAGAGCACCGGACTACGGAGGCAGAGAGTACCGCCCGACAGGATTTCGGCGATCTGCTGGGTGAGTTATTCAGCCGGATAGTGGACGCCATTCCGCTGCCAAAGGCGGTCCGTGAAGCGCTGGGAACGATCCGCGACGGCATTGTGAATGCCGCTTCTGCGCTGTGGCACTTACTTTTTTGAGGTGGTGGAAATGATACTCAGGACACTGACATGGTCCCTGTTACGCATGCTGCTGCGCTATATCCGAAGACGGGTGGTTAACAGGATCCTGGATTACTGCCGGCGCGCAGGCTGGCCGGAGAAAGAGATCCACAGCGTCCGTTGGGCTCTCATCCTTCTGTTTCGCCTCTTACTGCGTTTACTGAGGGCGAGATTAATAAAACGCAATACTACAGCCACCTTCAGCCCTGACAACGCCTCCTGCTGACCGGCTTTATGACAGAGTATGACCGCGTAACGCTCACCAGCTAAGCGATGTGAAATTATCATCGTAAATTCAGACAGTTATCGTGGGAAAAATATTGCATCTTTTCTGCCGCGCTGTCTTATCGCTGGTCATATCCTGTCCACACCGTCCTGCATAATAACCGCATGAGTTATCTCGGTATTTTTCATTCACGGAGGGCATATGCGCGCCACGAACCCTGCGCCCCGACACGACAGGCTGGCACTCAGGCTGTCAGTTATTATTAGCCGGCTTTTTGCTGGTGAATCCCTTTCACTAAAAGCGCTGTCCGGTGAATTTGGCGTATCTGAACGCACCCTGCGCCGGGATTTCTCTCAGCGTCTGCTGCATCTGGATCTGACTGGCGATAACGGCTGCTGGCGGTTACGAACAAACCCGATGCGCGACCATACTCCTGGTGCGCTGGCGTTTGCCCGCAACACCGGAATAGCCCGTCTCATTCCCTCACAGAGCCGCCATCTGATGCAGCTGTTGATGGATGAAAACGGCACATCTCCATGCCTGATAGGCCATGCACAGCAGCCCGCGGGGATCCTCCCGGACTGCTTTGAGCGACTTGCTGAAGGCATTTACCACCACCGTCTGGTCAGCCTGTTGGTTAAGGGGATTCGTCACGACCACCTTGAGCCCTACCGGCTAATTTTCTCACATGCAGACTGGTATCTGGTGGCCAGCCAGTATGGTGCGATACGGGTATTCAGGGTTGAGGAGGTAACGTCGGTCTCCTTGTCTGAACGCTCTTTTCACCGGCGCAGTGAAACCAGCGCACTCATTGTAGACGCGGATTTCATCAATGCCCTTCCGCATTTTCACTTTATCAGCAACGTCATTCATACCTTCCGGGAGCTTTCTCCCGAACCTCACACCAGACCAAAAGGAGTTAAAACATGAAACACGGTACAGCCCTGCTGCTGAGCGCAGGAATGATGCTGGCATCGCTGTCAGCCGTAAATGCCGCTACGCCCGATGCCCTTATACAGGCATACCACCAGCGTTGCGGAAAGCCCGTCTTCTATGCGCAGACCGTTAACCACAAAAAGGAAGTCGAGATTTGCATCATCACCCCGTCGGTATCGTACTCATTCGGCAGGACCGGCGCAGAACATAAGGAAATGGACCTCACCGTACCGGCAAACACCACCACGTACGCTTACCAGAGCAATCAGGTAATCAGTCTGCAGGAATTCACAGTCAGAAACGGAGACACCTCATACCAGGTATCTGCCGGGACAAACGATGAAGGCAGACCGTTCGCGTCCCTGGACGTTTACAAGGGAACACCTGAGTCGGGCCAGCATCTGGCGGAAATCCGGCTCGACCCGAACACGGTGGTGAACAACATCAGCCATGCCCTTGCACAGGAAGGCGTGGTGCAATCGGACAGCCTCTGAGCAGAGGCGTTTTAACGAATGGATATTAACACAATGATTCACAGGCAATTAAAAATGACGACGGCTTCCCGGGGCGCGTTACTGGCCGTCACTCTGCTGTCAGCTCTGGCCGTGAGCGGCTGTGGTGACAAAAACGAACAAGAGTTTATCCGGGGCTGTAAGTCCGGTGGCGGAACCACCGCGGTCTGCGGCTGTATCTGGGATGAGCTGAAGACGAAATATACCCACGGGGAACTGGAGAAAATGAACCAGCAGTACGGCTATGTCCCCCCGCGTTTTATGGACAACATGCTGAGTGCCGCTCAGCAGTGCAGAAAATAAGGACTTACCAGAATGGGGCTTGTTATTAAGTATTTCGCAATTGCCTTTGGCATCGCGCTTGTGGTTGTCCTGTTTAACGTGTTCGGAAATACGGGCGAAATCCGCAGTTTCGGGCAGGGGATGGGGTATCTGTTCTGGATGACGCTCGGCCCCGGTGCCGGTATGACTATCGGCGCGTTCCTGCGCCAGTGGCTGATGCCGGATGCGGTATACACCAGCGAAGGTATGACCGGGCTGCTCAAAGCCCGCTTGTTCTGGCTTGTGGGGCCTCAGTGCATCGGCTGGCTGGCCGGTCTGATAACGGTTGGCAAACAGCTTATGTAACACCCACGGCGGATTCATCAACAGTTGCCCGCCTCTTAGATAATTTAAGGAAACGTTCATGCGTAAACTATCTGCCGTTCTGCTGGTAACAACACTGGCATTCACTGGCGTCGCTCACGCTATCCCCAATATGTGGACCAGCGGCTTCGGCATGGGAGTGACCGAATACATCATCACCAGCCCCGAAAATGTGATGTTTAACCTCAATTGCACAGGCAACCCCGATGAGCAGAACATCCTGCAGCATCACGTCATGCTCACCTTTCCCGATGGTTCCGGGGCAGACTCACATGACGACCATACCGCCATCACGCTGGTAATAAACGATCGACAATTCCCGCTCCCTTCGTCTCTGGGATGGCGTAATGCGGACAATGCCTGGTCGCAGTTTATTACGGCTCTGGGACAGGCTGCACATTTTGATGTGTATGTGAATGACAGGAAAGCCGGCAGTTTTAACCCGGGGATCAGGAATACACAGCAGGAGCTGAAAAATATCAGCGACTGTGAAAATACGGCCGGTTAATTCACGGAAACACTCCCCCCACTCGTTTAATACAGGAATTTAGTTCATGACAGATATCACGATTAATACCCTCAGCCAGCGGCTGAATACCCGTACGCTGCATTTTGTCCTGCTCAGCATGGTCACCTGCGGCGTCTGGCCCCTGCTCTGGCTCTACAAAAAGCAGGATATCATCAGCGAGACCACGGGCTACCCGCTTTACGGCAATCTGTTTATTATCTGGCTCACCGTCTGTTTCGGGCTCAGTCGTCAGTTGGGTGCCATGGCAGCACCTGACCCGTACGGTTACGACTCAACCGGCGATATCCTGCTGGCCATCAGCGGGCTGCTCTCAATAGCCAGTGGTGTGATGTATGTGGTCTGGGCTTTCAAGGCCAGAACCGCACTGCGTCACTTTGCGCTGAACACGTTTCGCTTTGACCTGAAGATGAACGTCTTTTATACCGTGCTGTTTAACGTCTTCTACATCACGTACTGCATCAATGACATGCAGCAGGCGCTGGCGAAACACCAGATTATTCACAGGAACACCACAACACCGGGTGAACATGCTCCGGCCCAGGCGGCAGAACAGACGAACCAGCCCTGACAACTGCCACAACACAGGTATTACACACCACCAACGCCCTGCTCATCCGAGCGGGGCGTTTTCTTTTATTTCTCAGAAAGGAAATTTCCATGCGCTTAGCCAGCCGTTTTGGCGCTGCCAGCCTCGTGCGCCGCGACCGCCCATTAACCCGCGATGAACTGGCGCACTACGTGCCCAGCGTCTTCAGCGAAGAAAAACATGAATCCCGCAGCGAACGTTACACGTACATCCCGACCATCACCCTGCTGGATAACCTGCAGCGGGAAGGCTTCCAGCCGTTCTTTGCCTGCCAGACACGCGTGCGTGACCTGAATAAACGCGACCACACAAAGCACATGCTGCGCCTCAGGCGTGAAGGCCAGATTACCGGTAAACAGGTCCCCGAAATCATTCTGCTTAACAGTCACGACGGCTCCAGCTCATACCAGATGCTGCCGGGGTTGTTTCGTGCAGTCTGCCAGAACGGACTTGTCTGTGGCGAAACCTTTGGGGAGGTGCGCGTGCCGCATAAGGGTAATGTGGTGGAGAAAGTCATTGAAGGGGCTTATGAGGTACTGGGGATATTTGACCGGGTCGAAGAAAATCGGGATGCGATGCAGTCACTGTTACTCACGCCACCGGCACAGCAGGCTTTTGCAAAAGCCGCGCTGACGTACCGCTTTGGTGAAGATCACCAGCCGGTGACGGCATCCCAGATACTGACGCCCCGCCGCTATGAAGACCGTCAGGACGATCTGTGGTCAGTTTTCAATCGTTGTCAGGAGAACCTGCTGAAAGGGGGTCTGCCGGGACGTACTGCCAAAGGCAAGCGCAGCCATACCCGCGCGGTTAAAAGCATAGACGGAGACGTTAAGCTCAACCGCGCCCTCTGGGTAATGGCGGAAGAACTACAGCAGGCACTGAGCTGATGCCACCGCTACCTGATAACGCCCACCAGGCAACCCTTTATCCGACCGCCCTGGAAAACACTCCCTGCAGCCGCTCCATCTCCGATGACGACCTGTGCGCCTGGTGCTCACACCTTCTTTATCGTCCCGGTGAACTCAGCCTGTGCCGCTTAATCCTCCCGGAGGGCCACTGGCCCTCACGATGCGATGCAGATGGCTATGCACAGTCCTGCCCACAGCTACTCCTGACCACATCACCTGCTGAACTTACCTGCCAGTAACGCATTCCTTCACCATCACGCCTCAAATCACCTTTTCCACACATCAGGCTCCCGTTTACCGGAGTCGCACTTATGACCTTTCAAAAGGAATAACCAATGAATAACGCTACAAATCTGCAAACCCTTTCAGACCTCGAAAATACCAACACTCTCATCGTCACGTTGTTGCCCGATGAACAGCGTATCGGCTTCTGGCCACAGCACTTTGGTTCCATCCCGCAGTGGATGACCCTTGAGCCGCATATCTTCGCCTGGATGGACCTCTTCTGTGCAGACTATTGCGGGGGTATCTGGCAGTTTTACACGCTGAGCAACGGCGGTGCTTTTATAGCCCCGGAGCCCGATGGTGATGACGTTGAAAAATGGACGCTGTTCAACCCGATGAATGGCAACGATGTGGAAATGAGCGCAGAGGCCGCGGGCATAGCAGCCTGCCTGATGGCTTACAGCCACCACGCCATGCGCACCGAATGCGACGCCATGACGGAGCACTATTACCGTCTGCGGGACTACGCGCTCAACCACGCGGAATGCAGCGCCATCATGCACATCATTGACTGAGGATCCCGCTATGGAAACACAGTTACCACTGTTTGCCGCCGAATTACCGGCATCCGCACAACACACCATCCGTGAGGCACTAACCCTGCTGGAGCGTCAGTTACGCGAACCCGGTGCGTCATTTACCTCCAGTAGCTCAGTACGTGACTGGCTGCGCCTGCAGCTTGCCACACTGGAGCGCGAAGAGTTTACCGCGCTCTTCCTCGATAACCAGCACCGGCTGATTGCGCACGAAACTCTCTTCACCGGCACCATCAACCATACGCAGGTCTATCCACGGGAGGTGGTAAAGGCTGCACTGAAATATAACGCTGCTGCCATGCTCGTGGCGCACTGCCATCCTTCAGGGCACGCAGAGCCCAGCGATTCAGACAGACGGATCACAGAACGTCTTAAGCAGACGCTGGAGCTGGTCGATATTCGCCTGCTGGACCACCTGGTGGTTGGCGGGATGGATATAGTGTCTTTTGCCGAACGAGGCTGGCTTTAAGGAGACCGGTGATGAAGATTATCAGCAAACGCCAGGCGATGGCGATATACCGCCAGCATCCGCAGTCCCGGCTGTTCCGCTTCTGCACAGGGAAATACCAGTGGTCCGGCAGCATCTGCCACTATGCCGGACGGGAGGTGCAGGATATCAGCGGTGTGCTCGCCGTATTCGCTGAACGCCGCCAGGACCGCAACGGCCCGTATGTTGTCCTGCGCAGCGTTACCCTGAATTAACACATAGTTAAGGATTACTTAAATGCAAAGCTCAACAAATGTAGCAAACCACGATATTGCCGCCTCCTGGTGGGGACTTAAGCCTGCAGCTATCCCGTGTTTTGGCGCACGACTGGTACAGGAGGGCAACCGGCTGCATTACCTGGCTGATCGCGCCAGCATCACCGGCACCTTCAGCGAATCAGACCTGCGCCATCTGAATCTGGTATTTCCACTGCTGTTGAAACAACTTGAGTTAATGCTCACCAGCGGTGAACTCACTCCCCGACATCAGCACGGCGTCACGCTCTACGCAAAAGGACTGACCTGCGAGGCAGACACCCTCGGCTCCTGCGGGTACGTTTATCTTGCGATTTATGCGACGCCACCTGCGGCACAACCCGGAGGAGAATAGCCATGCAACACGCCTGTAAAATCAGCGAGGTCATTGAACTGCTGAAACAACATCAAAATGACGACTTCGTATTGTGTTCACTCTGGTACGAAGACGATGTACACAATGTGGATGAGTCTGTTACGACAGAAGAGGCCAGAGCGGCATTATGCCATGCAGCCAGCCATCACGACGCAGAACAGGGCATTAACTGGTTCACACTGGAGGCCGCACTTGACGCCATCAGACAGTAAGTGGATTACCTGAAAAACACCGTAATTCACCATCCCCCTTCACCGTAATCCCCCCGACCATCAACATCTTATTTATTTAACAGAGATCAACTTTATGCAAACCTTACCCACCATCCCGACGAGGAAGGTATCGTCACACCCGTCGCCGGTAGAAATCTGGCAGCAACTTCTTACTTATCTGCTGGAAAGGCATTACGGCCTTTCGCTTAACGACACACAGTTTGGTGATGGCAATGTGATCCAGCAGCATATTGACGCCGGGATTTCACTGGCAGATGCACTCAATTTTCTCGTTGAAAAATCTGAACTGGTACGAATTGATCGCCCCGGTTTCTCCATTCAGCATCAGTCTCCGTTCATCAGCGCTATTGACATACTCCGGGCCAGAAAGGCCACCGGCCTGATGCAACGTACCGGCTATAAGGCGGTGACTTGCGCCATCAGTGGGCAGTCATCCAGGGGGCAGCAATGAAGCTGTCCCTGACGGTGGAAGCCGATACCGTTAATGTACTGGCCCTTAATGGGGGCCGGATCGCCGTCGATATCGATGGTATTGAGCTGGCTGCGCTGATTGATGTGGTCAGTGATAACGGGTATTCGCTTCGTGTTGCTGATACCCCAGGGAGGTTGGTTGTTGAAGATCAGCTACCACGTACCGCCCGTCTGAATGGGATCCAGTGCAGTACCGCTCATATCACGTGTGAGGATAACGCTATTCTCGACCAGGTCACTCTTCAACGCCACGACGGCGGCAACAGTGACTGGATACTGTGCACCGGCTACGGTTACCTGCTCAGACTTAATGCTCGCTTATACCCAGTGCTGGAACTAAAGAGATTGGGGCTTTCAAAGGGCTGCCGTCGGTTAGTGACCACACTGATACGACGTTACGGGATCGATATGCTACATCTGGATGCAGCGGGTGACCTGTTGCCGGGTTTTAGCACCTTCAACTGGTAGTCTCTCCTTCCGACATGCTCAGTCTCTGCAACACATCCGCTCAGAATAATCACAGCCCTGTATTCACCACACGCATAAACGCCAGCCCTCACCGACTGGCGTTTTGCTTTATATAAAGGACATAAACTATGTCAGAACTTACTCTCACCGAATCCGAAGTGTTAACCGACAATACCGATGTAATTTGCTCGACCAGCATTGAACGTATCGTCACCGGACGCAACGCGGCGCTGGCTCAAATTGAAACGCTGATACAGCAACTCGACGATATCTCGACACTGACTAGCAACATCGGCGGTTAGACTGGCCCCATGAATCTCCAGACAGTTGGTATCACTTAAATTAGTGATAGTCTTAATACTAGTTTTAGACTAGTCGTTGGAGTCCGAATGATTGATGTTCTAGGTCCAGAGAAGCGCAGACGGCGCAGCGTTCAGGAAAAAATCGCCATTGTTCAGCAGAGCTTTGAGCCCGGAATGACCGTGTCGCTGGTCGCCCGTCAGCATGGCGTTGCTGCCAGTCAGCTGTTCCTGTGGCGTAAGCAATATCAGGAAGGCAGTCTCACTGCGGTTGCCGCGGGTGAACAGGTTGTACCCGCGTCGGAGCTGGCATCTGCAATGAAGCAAATTAAAGAGTTACAGCGCCTGCTGGGCAAAAAAACCATGGAAAACGAGCTGCTGAAAGAAGCCGTTGAATATGGCCGACAAAAAAAGTGGATAGCGCACGTGCCCTTGTTGCCGGAGGATGGCGAATAAGCCTTGTCAGTCGTTGCCTCCGGGTCTCACGTGCGCATCTGCATGCCATGGCCCGTCGGTCGAAGGGCTGGCAGGATCGTCGGTGCAAGCGCAAGCCTGATGATACTGAAGCGCTGGCTCGTATCCATACCGTTATCGACGATCTGCCCACCTATGGTTATCGTCGTGCATGGGCACTGCTGCGCAGACAATCAGAAACTGACGACATGGCGGTGATCAATGCCAAACGCGTATACCGCATCATGCGTCAGAATGCGCTGCTGCTTGAGCGTAAACCGGCAATACCGCCCTCGAAGCGGGCGCATAGAGGGAAAGTGGCCGTTGGAGAAAGTAACCAGCGGTGGTGCTCCGACGGCTTCGAGTTCAGCTGTGATAACGGTGAAAAACTGCGGGTCACGTTCGCACTGGACTGTTGCGATCGCGAGGCACTTCACTGGGCGGCAATTACCGGTGGATATGACAGTGAAACCGTGCAGGACGTCATGCTGGGTGCAGTAGAGCGTCGCTTCGGTAACAGGCTGCCGACATCCCCCGTTGAGTGGCTGACAGACAACGGTTCAGCCTACCGTTCTCATCAGACGCGTCAGTTCGCCAGAATGGTAGGACTGGAGCCAAAACATACGGCGGTACGTAGTCCAGAAAGCAACGGAATGGCGGAGAGCTTCGTGAAAACGATGAAGCGCGACTACATCAGCATCATGCCAAAACCTGACGGGTTAACAGCGGCAAAGAACCTTGCGGAGGCCTTCGAACATTACAACGAATGGCATCCGCACAGTGCACTGGGATATCGTTCGCCACGGGAATATCTGCGGCGGCGAACCAGTAATGGGTAAAGCGATAAAAAGTGTCTGGAAATATAGGGGCCAATCCACCAAATACCTATAAAGAAAATTCGACAGTGTCAACTATCGATCAATAGGATTAGCCTATTTTTTTACATCAAACAATAGGCTGTAATGGCATTTTTTTAAGAAAAATACGATTCAAACATGGGATAATAAATTAAAATTCTGTCTATTTTTGGATTAGGGAGTCAATATGTCTGAAGGAGTTTCTAAAAATTCCAGATATGAAATCATTGCAATTCTGAGAGATGAACTCAGGATTCAATCTAAATTGTACTTCTATTGTAATGATATAAAACACCAGTCAACCCTAAAAAAAATAGAAGGAAATTTTTTCTATATAAAACCATCTACCTCTCATCCAGGCCTTCCTAAAGAGAGCATTTTTTATTTTATCATCCACAGCCCATTAGGAAAAATAGAATTCACAACCAACAATCGAATCACTGACAAAAGCAATTCAAACAATCTTCTATGCTTCATTATCCCTGAATCATTATCAATACTACAACGAAGGACATCACCAAGAATTAACGTTAGGTACGAAAGCCAGTTTTATTGCTCTGGAAGATACAGAAGTGGCACTATTTATAAATATCACTTGAATGATATATCTGAAGGTGGTTGCTCGTTTATATCCCTGGAACCTTTGCATAGTTTTATTAGAAATGGAAATAAACTTGAAAATTCAGTGTTAAATCTTGGGGAGTACGGACAAATCCTTGTTAATTTAAAGATAAAACATATATCCGAGAAAAATAATCGCAAACAATGTGATGCAACAAGCTTCAGAGTATCTTGCATGTTTTATTACGAAAGTGAAGAAAAAAAAGAGAAGATAGAAAAAATAATTGTCAAATTGATAATTGATAGAAAAATAAAAAACAGGCGAAGCCTAGTTTAATTCATTTGATGAAATATAATTTCAATAAAACACAACCACTTTAATCTAAAACACTATTAATTCAATAGCACACAAGACATTTTTTGATAACGATAGTCAACAGGAAAATTTAACACATTGAAAAACACATTACTTTATACTGACGACAATATCATCGGGCACTCAATCCATGATTATATGATTGATAACAAAAAAAACATCACCACTCTTAACTTCCAGGATATTGTTAAGGGGACCAGCGCGCCATCAACCACTACCATTATTGTCAACACTATCCATAAGGATATCTCTGCAGCCACAACGGTCGCATTGCTTAATACCCTGCGCAAGCGTCTTACGCACTGCGCTTTGCTGGTTTTAATTGTAAAAAGTGACCTCTCCAGACTGTTCCGGGAGCTGCTTTATATTGATAATATATTGATTTTGAATGAAAAATCTTCTTTATCAGATTTCTCAGCCATCATCAACAGACCTTTGACCGCCGATGGCTGCCAGCGGTTATGTACCCGGCGTAAGCTAACCGCCAGGGAGCTTCAGGTTCTGGAGCTAATCATTGCCTGTAACAACAATAAAAGAATCGCATTACTCCTCGATATTGATCACAAAACGGTACACAGTCATAAGGTACATATTATGAAGAAACTGGGGATGAATAACTCACGGATAATGAATAAAAGGATAGTCAATATGTATCGGTGCTAAAGCCAAAAATATGTGGGTGACCAATCAAAAACCGATAATTCATTGGTAATCTGCCTTTAATAATCATTCCCATAGACATAAACCTGACCTATAATAAAGTTATCTTCTCTTTACCTCCGACCTGATTTTTGACGAGAGATAATGAACGCAACTCTTTTTTCCAGGCATAATTTATCACGTAGCGATATATCCGTTCGTTATGTCTTTCAAAAGATGTTTTCCCCAAAAGGTACGCTCGTCGCCGTGGAGTGCCTGAGCCGCTTTGACCGCCTGTCTATATCGCCGGAAAATTTCTTTCGCTACGCCAATACGGGACTACGCGAAAGCATTTTTATGGAACAGCTGGCACTTATTGAAAAACATAAACAGTGGTTTAGGCAAAATGCTATCTCGGCGACGATTAATGTTGATGACCATATACTTAACGTATTGCAACGCCCGGAGATTAAAGCGCTCGTCGACCAAATCGGCTGCGTCCATTTTGAAGTGACCGAGAATTCCCATAATCTTTTGAATAATGCTCTCGCAACCTGGAATAACCCGCAAAGCACTACGCTCTGGCTCGATGATTTTGGCTCTGGCAACGCCGGCATTCACGCTATTCGCGACTATCATTTCGATTATGTCAAAATCGATAAAGACTTCTTCTGGCTTTTAATGCAAAAAGATTCCGGTCGTCCGTTAATGGATGCCCTCGTCACTTTCCTTTCCCGCAACCACCATAATGTGATTATTGAAGGTGTAGAAAGCGAAGCCCATAAGGCCTGGTTGCAGGGCATGGAATGGTTTGCTATTCAGGGACACTACTGGA
>NZ_JBEAFH010000053.1:0-133693 GCF_040061575.1 Klebsiella sp. CB_Kp196 | reverse complement strand
GAGCCGGAGAAAGTATCGGCAACTAAAAATGGTTGCAGGCGTTCACAGTATCTACCGGCCCGCAGACGGTGGGGAACCCGTAGCCCGGTCAGCGCAGCGCCACCGGGAAACAAAGCGCAGAGTGTTGCAGAACGGGCTTGTTCCCGGGTTAAAGCCCTTCGGTGACGATTTTTGCCGCCGCGGCTAACACCTCTTTGCGGCTTTTCGCATCCTGCTGCGGCTGGGTAAAATAGGTCACCAGCACCAGCGGGGCATGATTTTCCGGCCAGATCACCGCGATATCGTTGGTGGTGCCGTAATCTCCGCCGCCGGTTTTATCCCCGACCGCCCAGCTTGCGGGCAGGCCTGCGCGAATGCTTTGCCCGCCGGTGGTATTGCCTTTTAGCCACGTCACTAACTGGGCGCGCTGCTGTTCGCCCAGCGCATTGCCCAGCGTCAGCTTGCGCAGGCTTTCGGCCATCGCCAACGGGGTGGTGGTATCGCGCTTATCGCCGGGAATCGCGCTGTTCAGCGCCGGCTCCGTACGATCGAGACGAAAAGTGACATCCCCGATACTCTGGGCGAATGCGGTCACCTTTTCCGGTCCGCCAAGGTAGCTAATCATCTTATTCATCGCGGTATTGTCGCTGTACTGCAGCGCCGCCGCGCTGAGTTCCGCCAGGGTCATTCCGCTTTGCAGATGTTTTTCGGTGATCGGGCTCCAGACCACTAAATCCGATTTTTTAATCTCCAGCCTTTTATTCACTACCTCTGGATTGCTTTCGCTCTGTTTTAACACCGCGGCGGCGGCCATCACTTTACCGGTGCTGCACATGGCAAAACGTTCATCGCCGCGATAGAGGGTTTGCGAATCATCTGCCGTGTTAATCAGCGCTACGCCCAGCCGACCGCCGGAACGTTTTTCTAAATCAGCCAGCTTTTGCTGGATAGCATCGGCACTGGCCCATAATGAACCGCTCGCCAGCAGCAGCGGAACGGCGGCGGCGGCCATCAGGGCGGTTTTACGCCACGAACTTTTCAACATCTCAGACTCCTTGATAGTGATGAGCTGCCCGGACTATCCGCGACTCCCGCGCTTTTGACAAGCACTATGTCGATGATGGAATTCCATCATAAATTCGTTATTCGTCCTCCTCTGCGCCTGCTTATAGTGTCTCTCCCCGGCAAAATAAAATCAGGAGCCGCTATGTTCCCGTCACAGTTACCAAAACCGCGCCATCCCGCCGCCTCGGCGATCCCCTCGCTGCGTTGGGCCATTATTGGCCCCGGCTGGATTGCCGAGCGCTTTGTGAAATCGTTAAAAGAGCTCAGCCGCCAGCGGGTGGTTGCCGTCTCCTCGCGCACGCAGCAAAAAGCCGACGATTTCGCCGCCCGCTGGGGGATCCCGCAGGCTTATGCTCAGGTGGATGAGATGCTGGCGCGACCGGATATTGATGCGGTTTACGTTGCCACGCCGCATAACCACCACTTTCCCGACGGGCTGCGGGTGCTGCAGGCGGGCAAACATGTGCTGATTGAAAAGCCGTTTGCGCTGAACCGGCGGGAAGGCGCGGCGCTGAAAGCGGAGGCCATGAAGCAGGGGACGCTGGCGATGGAGGCGATGTGGTGCGACTACGCGCCGAAGTATGACGTGATTCGCCAGCTGCTGGAGGACGGCGTGCTGGGCGATCTGCACACGCTGCTCGCCGATCACGGCGAGTTTTTTACCCCGGATCATCGCATTTTTAATGCCGATCTCGCCGGCGGGCCGATGATGGATCTCGGCAGCTATCTGACCTCATTCTGCGTGATGGTCGGCGGCGTGCCGCAGGACATTATCGCCCGCGGGCGTCCCGCCCAAAGAGGCGTCAACGGGCAGATTTCGATGCTGTTTAACTGGGAAAACGGCTTACAGGGATTGCTCAATACCACCCTGTTCAGCAACACGCCGGGCGGCGCGGTGGTGGCCGGGCGCGATGCGACCCTTACCCTCGACGGGCAGTTCTACGCGCCGGGGAATTTTACCCTCGCCGCCAGCCAGGGCGGGCAGGTGCTGCGCTGGGAGGAGCCGCGCAACCGCTACGACCAGCTGTTTTATCAGGCCGAACATTTTGCCTGGTGCGTGGGGCAAGGGCTTACGGACTCGCCGATCCGCCCGCAGGCCAGGGTGTTGGAAAACCTGAGCGTGATGGACGAAGTGCGGCGGCAGATTGGCGTGATATTTAACGAGGAGCGTTAACGGCGCGCCGTTGCCCCGTATGCCGACCGCATACGGGGCTTTTTTACGCCAGCGGTTCGACGCTGACAAACTGCCCTTGCCGCAGGGAAAGCACGGCGGCTTCGGCGATAGCCTGCGCCCGCAGCCCGTCCAGCAGCCCCGGCAGGTCCGGCACCGCTTCTCCGCCTAGCGAGCGGACAAAAGCATCCAGATGCGCGTAGTACGATCCCTCGACGCGACTGAACCAGTCCGGATAGAGGCCGGGCTGAATGCAGCGCGCTCCCTGCCACAGCGTGACGCCGCGCGATGCCTGACTGCCGGACTCTATCACCCCCTGCGGGCCAAGCAGGCTAATGCGCTCATCGTAGCCGTGGCCGGTGCGCCGGGTGTTGTCCAGCTGCGCCAGCGCGCCGCCGCGCATCCGCAGCATGACAATGGAGGTATCGACATCGTCGAATTCGGCAATTTCCGCCAGCGCCAGCGCAGCCCCCAGCGCGGCGACGGTCGTCACTTCATCACCGGTAAGAAAGCGCAGCAGGTCAAAGAAGTGAATCGCCTGGTCGCGCATCTGGCCGCCGGAGCTGCGCAGATATTCCAGCGGCGGCATAACCGATGCCCGACACACCATCTGAACCAGTTCGATTTGGCCAATCGCGCCCGCCTCGATCTCCCGGCGCAGCTGCTGGTGGCTGGCGTCGAAGCGGCGGTTAAAGCCAACGGTCACCGGTACCCCCAGCGGCAGCACTTTCTCGACGACCTGGCGGGCGCGGGCCAGCGAAAGATCGATCGGTTTTTCGCAGTAGACCGCTTTTCCCGCGCGGGCGGCGGCTTCCAGCAGCGCCGCGTGTGAAGGCGTCGAGCTGGCGATCAGTACCGCGTCAATGGCATCGCTATTGATGGCCTCGGCGACGGTTACCGCCCGCGCGCCGTAGCGGGAAGCCAGCGCTTTCGCCCGCTCGGGATCGGCGTCGGCCACCATGGCCAGAACGGTCCGCTCATGGCGAGCGAGGCTGGCGGCGTGAACCTGGCCAATAAAACCGCTGCCCAACAATGCAAAACGAATGCAGGTCATTTTTTTCTCCAGAAAGAGGGATTTAGCGTTGCCAAAGTAATCCGTTTGCTACACTGACCGACACGGGCGTTTTGATGGATTTCCATCATGGGGGAGACGAGACGATGAAAAGCATTTCGCTGGAGGCACTGGCTAAACGGATTGGCGTGGGCGTCGCGACCGTTGACCGGGTGCTTAACGAACGCGGCGGCGTGTCGCCGGAAACCACGCGCAGGGTGCTGGAGGCCGCGCGGGAGGCCGGGCTGAAGCGCATTCTGCCGGAAGAGCGCCGTCTCCCGTGGCAAATAGAAGTGTTTCTCAGCGATAACGATTCGCGCTTTTTCTCCCGTCTGACGCAGGATTTCGCCGACGTGGCGGATAGCCTTGGCTATCGCCGACTGACGCTGCACCGCACGCTGGTGGCGGAGTCCGCGCCGGAAAAGCTGGCGAAAAGCCTTATCCGCAGCAGCAAAAAGCGCCATGCGATAATTGTCTTTGGCAACGAACATCCGCGGGTCTATGACGCCTTGCGCCAGTGTCGCGAGGCGAACGTGCCGGTGATTACGCTGGTCACCGATCTCCCCGGCGCGCAGAGGCTTTGTCACGTCGGGATCGATCAGCAGCAGGCCGGCCGCACCGCGGGCAGGATGATGGGGTTAATGGCGCACCGTCCTGGAGAAGTGCTGATGCTCAGCGGGCGCCAGGACTTCAGCGCTCATCGCTTACGGATTCAGGGATTTCGCGAGGTGATTAGCCAGCGCTTTCCGCATCTGCTGCTGGGCGAGGTTTTGGCGGGGGAGGACAACCGACAGCGAATCGACCGCCTGCTGGAAGAGGCCCTGCGCCGCAACCGCGACGTGGTGGGCATCTACAATACCGGGCTGGGCAACACGCAGGTGGCGCAGGCGCTGGCTCGCCACCGCCGCTACGGCGAGTGCTGCTGGATGACCCATGAGCGCTACAGCACCACCCGTGAACAGCTGGCCCTGGGTGGAATGGCGCTGACGATCGATCAAAACCCGCGCCAGCATGCCCGTCTGGCGGTGGAGCTGGCCCTGCGCCACCTGGAAACCGGCTATCAGCCGCATCTCTTCAGCGACGGCAAGGTCGAATTTATCCTTTACAGCGCTGAAAACGTCGACTGAGCGCCCGCCGCCCGCGGGGCTACATCCCCTTTTACACCCTATCTCCTGTCTCGTTTTAAACCGCTGCCGCTATCGGCGCGCCGCGCGGCAAACCGTCGCCTGCCTCTCATTTTTTGCGCATTTATGCGTCAATGTTAGATGTGTGTCAAAGTTCTGTTAACACGCAGTTTTAAAATTTTCATTTCAGTTATTTACTTATAAAAGTTTCATATGTGTTGTTAATGAAATAAATGGTCTGGAATTTTTCTTCCGCTATAAATGGACTAATGTTTCAAAAAACCATTTTAAAACAACTGAATTTTGTGATTTCGATCAACAACAAAAAATGCACCAGCGCGCGGGCTGTTTTTTCAAAAAGCTGGAAAAGCAGGCGCTTAACGCACAATTAATGAAACTATTTTTTCATTTTACCTTACCTAACCGATGTACCTGAAAATAAAGGATCAACGATGAATATTAAGAAAACGGTTGTTGCCTCTTTGCTAGCCTGCATGCTGCCAGCGGTCGTGATGGCGAAAGATATTTCGGTCGGTGTTTCCATGGCGCTATTCGATGACAACTTCCTGACGATTCTGCGCACCGCAATGCAAAAAGAGATGCAAAAAGATGGCGTTAAGGCGCAGGTGGAAGATGCCAAAGGCGACGTCTCCCAGCAGCTACAGCAGGTGCAGAACTTTATTGGCCAGGGCGTCGACGCGATTATCGTCAACCCGGTCGACACCAACGCGGTCAAACCGATTATGGACCAGGCGACCAAAGCGGGCATTCCGCTGATCTTTGTTAACCGCCGCCCGCAGGCGCAGCTGACCGACAAAATGGCCTACGTTGGCTCCGACTCGGTGCTGGCGGGGCGCTTACAGATGGAAGCGTTAGCCAAAGCGATGAACGGCAAAGGGAACGTCGCCATTCTGCTCGGCGACCTGGCGAATGAATCGACCCGTGACCGCACCAAAGGCGTCGAAGAGGTGGTGGCGAAGTACCCGGATATCAAAATCGTGCAGAAGCAGACCGCGAAATTTACCCGCAACGATGCCGTTGACGTGGTCAGCAACTGGATGACCAGCGGCGAAGACATTCAGGCCATCGCCTCCAACAACGATGAAATGGCCATCGGCGCGCTGCAGGCGCTGGGTAAAAACCCGAACCATATCCTGATAGCCGGGGTGGACGGGACGCCCGATGCCCTGCAAATGCTCAAAAACGGCAAGATGATCGCCACGATTTTCCAGGATGCCAAAGGGCAGGGCGAAGGCGCGGTGGATGCCGCCATTAAGCTGGCCAACGGCGAGAAAGTGGAAAAGATCATCGACGTCCCTTACCAGCTGATCACCAAAGACAACATGGCTGAGTTCGTCAATCGCAACCAGAAATAGTCGCTCAGGGTACGGAGGTGAAGTATGAACGCTTTTGCACTTGAAGCCGAAGGGATCAGTAAATTCTTCCCCGGCGTGAAGGCGCTCGACAACGTCTCATTACGCGTGCGCCCGGGGACGGTGCACGCGCTGATGGGCGAAAACGGCGCCGGAAAATCCACGCTGATGAAATGCCTTATCGGGATCTACCGTCCCGATAAGGGCGCGATCCGCGTTAAAGGGGAGCCGGTCCAGTTTCAGGATACGATGGACGCGCTGCGCGCCGGGATCTCGATGATCCACCAGGAGCTGAATCTGGTGCCGCATATGACGGTGGCGGAAAATATCTGGCTCGGCCGCGAGCCGATGAAATACGGTTTTGTCGATCATCGCCAGCTTGCCCGCCAGACGCAGGATCTGCTGGATAAACTCAATATCCGGCTATCCGCCGACCGGCTGGTGGGGGAGTTAAGTATCGCCTCCCAGCAGATGGTGGAAATTGCCAAAGCGGTTTCGTGGAACGCGGATATTGTGATTATGGATGAGCCGACCTCGGCGTTAACCGAAAGCGAAGTGGCGCATCTGTTTACCATTATTCGCGATTTACGCCAGCAGGGAAAAGCCATTATTTATATCAGCCATAAAATGGATGAGATTTTCGCGATTACCGATGAGATCAGCGTATTTCGCGATGGCACCTGGGTCGGCAGTAAACATACCACCGAGTTTACCCGTCAGTCGCTGATCACCCAGATGGTCGGCCGGGAGCTCACCCAGCTCTTTCCCAAGTTCAATAACGCCATTGGCGAAGAGGTGCTGACCGTTCGCAATCTGTCGCGCAAGGGGGTCTTTCACGATATCAACTTTAGCGTACGCCGCGGCGAAATCCTCGGCGTGGCGGGGCTGGTGGGGGCCGGGCGCAGCGAAGTGATGGAGAGCCTGTTCGGCATGGATAAAGCCGATAGCGGCGAAGTGCTGATTGAGGGAGTGCCGGTCACGATTGACTCGCCTTCGACGGCGATTGAAAAAGGGATGGCGCTGCTGACGGAAGACCGCAAAAAGTCCGGACTGTTTCTTGTGCTGTCGGTGCTGGAGAATATGAGCATCGTCAAAATGCCGGAATATATCGGTAAAACCGGCTTTGTTCAGCACCTCAAAATGGCCGAAGACTGCATGGAGCAGATCCGCCGCCTGAATATTAAAACCCCCACCATGGATCAGATTATTAATAACCTCAGCGGCGGTAATCAGCAGAAGGTACTGATTGCCCGCTGGCTGCTGGCCCAGCCGAAAATATTGATTCTCGATGAGCCGACGCGCGGAATCGACGTCGGGGCGAAAGCGGAAATTTACCATCTGATCAGCGAGCTGGCCAACCGCGGCGTGGCGGTGATTATGGTCTCTTCAGAATTGCCTGAGATTCTCGGGATGAGCGATCGGGTGATGGTCATGCATGAAGGGCGTATTACCGGCATCCTCAATAAAGAGGACGCCGACCAGGAAACCATTTTGTCGTTGGCATCCCATTGAGGCACAGAGAATGAGCAATATGAAAATAACGGCGACCCCGATCACTGAGAAACCCTCTTTCTTTGGGCAATTACGCCACCGGCTGCCGAAAGATACCGGGATATTTATCGTCATGCTGGTGATTGCCCTGACGTTTGAAATTGCCGGCTGGTACGTCCGCGACCAGTCCTTTTTATTAAACACCAATCGCCTGATATTAATTGTTTTACAGGTAGCGATTATCGGTATTATCGCCGTCGGGGTCACCCAGGTCATTATTACCACCGGCATTGACCTCTCCTCCGGCTCGGTGATCGCTCTCGCCGCCGTGGTGGCGGCAAGCCTCGCGCAAACCTCCGATAGCCTGTCGCCGATGTTCCCGTCGCTGGTCAATATGCCTGCGATTATCCCTATTGGCGCCGGCATCGGCGTCGGTCTTCTGTGCGGCTTAACCAACGGTTTTCTGGTGACCCGCACCGGCATCCCGCCGTTTATCGCGACGCTTGGAATGATGGTGTCGGCGCGCGGTCTAGCGCAGTACTACACCCAGGGCAACCCAATCAGCTTCTTATCCGACAGCTTTACCGCCATCGGCCAGGGGGCGATGCCGGTGATTATTTTCTTCGTCGTCGCCGCGGTCTTCCATATCGCCCTGAAGCATACCCGCTACGGTAAATACGTTTACGCTATCGGCGGTAACATGACGTCGGCCAAGGTCTCCGGTATCAACGTGAATAAATACCTGGTGATCGTCTATGCCATCGCCGGGGCGCTCTCCGGCCTCGCGGGCGTGGTGCTGGCGGCGCGCGTCAGCAGCGGGCAGTCGAGCATGGGCATGTCCTACGAACTGGATGCTATCGCCGCGGCGGTTATCGGCGGCAGCAGCCTGATGGGCGGGGTGGGGCGCATCACCGGGACCTTAATCGGCGCGATGATCCTCGGCCTGATTAAAAGCGGGTTTACCTTTGTCGGCGTCGACGCCTACGTGCAGGATATTATCAAAGGCATCATTATCGTCGCGGCGGTGACTATCGATATGCGCCGCAACCGCAAAAAGCATTGATCGGCAATAGCCCACGGCCCTGGCTGGCGTGGGCTGTATCGCGTTTTACGTCGCGCCGCAAGCGGGCTCATCCGCGGCAAGACGTAAACTGTTGAGCAGCACGTTCGCCCCTTTCTCCGCCCATTCCGGCAGAATGTTCTCCGCTTCGTTATGGCTAATTCCCTTCTCGCAGGGAATGAAAATCATGCTGGCGGGCGCGACCTTGCTGATATAGCAGGTATCGTGCCCGGCGCCGGAAACCATGGTTCGCGCGCTATAGCCCAGTTCGTCCGCCGCCCGCTGGCTGCGCGCCAGACATCCGGCATCAAAGGCAATGGGCGCGTAATCAAAAATACGCTCGACGTTTGCCGTCACGCCGCGCGCCGCCAGCGCTTCAGCGGCGCGATGCAGGGCGAGCTCCATCGCTTCCAGCGCCGGGGATTGCGGATGACGAAACTCGACGCTGCACGCCACGCCTCCCGGCACCACGTTGCGCGATCCTGGTATCACCTGCGCCATGCCGATAGTCGCACGCCCGTCTGGATTATGGGCGATACCGATTTGCTCCACCGCCAGCGCCAGCTCGGCGAAGGCGGTCAGCGCGTCGCGGCGGCTGCCCATCGGCGTGGTTCCTGCGTGGGCGGAAAAGCCCTCCAGAGTGACGTTGAACCAGCGTTGGCCCATTGCTGCGTGAACGAGGCCGATATCAACGCCTTCCTCTTCCAGAATCGGCCCCTGTTCGATATGCACTTCGTAGCAGGCGTGGAGCGGGAAGGCGGCGGCAGGACGCTCCCCGCGATAGCCGATAGCCTCCAGCGCCGCGCCAACGCTGATGCCGTCGCGATCTTCGCGGGCGAGGGCGAAAGCTTCGCTAAACTGCCCGGCCCACACGCCGGACGCCAGCATCGCCGGGGCAAAGCGCGCGCCCTCTTCGTTGGTCCAGTTCACCAGCACGATATCGCGTTCGGTCTCAATGCCGCGATCGTTCAGCGTGCGCAGCGCCTCCAGCCCGGCGAGAACGCCGTAAATGCCGTCATAGCGGCCGCCGAGCGGCTGGGAGTCGACGTGGGAACCGGTCAGCACCGGGGCTAACTGCGAATTTTTACCGGCGCGGCGAATAAACATATTGCCCATGCTGTCGACGTCGCAGGGAAAGCCGGCTTCCCGCGCCCACTGGCGCAGCAGGTCGCGCGCCTGACGATCCTCTTCGCTGAGCGCCAGCCGGGTCACGCCGCCCGCCGGCGTGGCGCCGAGCAGCGCCATCTCGTTGAGCGTCGACCACAGACGTGCGCCGTTGACGGTTATCATGACTTGTCCTTTTGCACGCGATAGCGGAAGTCGCAGCATTTACCGCCCTGCATGATGGTGGTGGTGCGGGTCAGCTCCACGTCCGGGGCGTAGCCGACGATAAATTTATCGTCGCGGGCGCAGGAGAGCAGGTGGCCAATCTCGCCGAGGCCCATTTCGTGGTACATCTCGGCGTAGCGGCAGCGGTTCACGTTGTAGTTATACTGCTGGTCGTCGGCGTCCAGCACCGTGACCTCCAGGGCGTTATCTTTTTCCCACAGATACTGCAGCGCGACAAAGCTCTGGATATCCGCACCGTTCGGCTCCTCGCGGGCAAACGCTTTTCCCGCCTCAATGGCGGCGTTTTCAATCGCTTCGCCGATGACCGCCTGGGCGCGAGCCTTCCCTATCTCGCGCACCAGGATGGCGTAAATCGGCTTGATTATTTCTGCTTCAATTTTGCGGCGGGCGAGAATGCCCAGCTCGTTATTATCACTCATCACATTGCCTCACTGCGTTACTTCGTTGTTGCGCCGCCGAGTACGGTTTGCGGCTGCCATTTGCCGTCGACGACTTTATAAACGGTAAAGGTTGGCGATTTCAGGTTGCCCTCTTTATCAAAGGCGATTTGTCCGGTCACGCCGGCGTAGTTAATGGCGCGCAGGGTGGGCAGATAGTCGGCAGGGTCGACGGAGTCGGCTTTTTCCATCGCCGCGACCAGCACGCGGGTAGCGTCATAGGCGAACGGCGCGTGCAGTTCGATATGGGTGTGATAGCGCGACTGGTAGGCCTGCTCGAAGGCTTTACCGCCCGGCATTTGCTCGACCGGCAGTCCCGGCTCCAGCGCCACCACGCCGTCGCCCTCTTTTTGCGCCAGCTGGAGGAAGGTCTGGCTAACGAAGCCGCCTGCGCCCATCAGGGTGGCATTCATACCCAGCTGTTTGATGCGGCGCGCCAGCGGGGCGGCCTGGCTATCGACGCCGCCAAAGAAAATCAGGTCGGCGTTTTTGCTGCGGATCGCGGTCAGCACGGCGCTGAAGTCGACGGTTTTGTCATCGACGTACTGACGGTCGACGATGTTGATTCCCTGCGCTTCCAGCGACTTAATAAACTCATCCGCCAGCCCCTGGCCGAAGGCGGTACGGTCATCGATGACCGCGATGCGTTTGGCCTTAAGGGTTTGTACCGCGTACTGTCCGGCAAACTGCCCGCCGTCATCGTCGTGGCCCATCACGCGGAAGCTGGTGTCGAAGCCCTGTTTGGTGTAGGCGTGCCCGGTGGCGACCGGCGCGACCTGGGCGATGCCCGCATCGTGATAAACCCGCGCAGCGGGAATGCTGGTGCCGGTGTTCCAGTGGCCGACGACGCCCGCGACCCCGCTATCCACCAGACGCTGGGCGACGGCAACGGCGGTGCGTGGGTCGGACTGATCGTCTTCCGATTGCAGCTTGAAGGTTACCGCCTTGCCGCCGATGGTCGGGTGCTGCTTGTTGATATCGTCAATCGCCAGCTGCGCGCCGTTTTCCAGATCCTTGCCGATACGCGCGGAAGGGCCGGTGAGCGGGCCAGCCAGGCCGATAATAACGGTTTCGCTGGCCGCGGACCACGCGGCGGATGAGGCAAAACCACTGAGCAGAATAGCGGCGCTGAGCGCGCTGATTTTTACGGTTTTCATTGTTTTTCCCTGATGCTGGTTGGTGTGTTAAACGGGCATTTCGCCCAAATAAATCTGTGCTATACGATCGTCGGCCAGCAGCGTCTGCGACGGACCGCGCTCGACGATGCTGCCGCTATCCATTACCCAGGCGCTGTCGGTCGCCTCCAGCGCCAGGCGTGCGTTCTGCTCGATCAGCAGCAGCGCGACGCCGCGCTGGCGCAGGGTGGCGATAACGCGAAAAATGTTCTCGACCATCAGCGGCGCCAGGCCCATTGACGGCTCGTCGAGGATCAGCAGGCGCGGCTGGCTGAGCAGGGCGCGGTTGAGCGCCAGCAGCTGCTGTTCACCGCCGGAGAGCAGCCCCGCCAGCTGATGCTGGCGTTCGGCGAGGCGCGGGAAATTAGCGAAGATGGCGCCCATCTCCTGCTTTACCGCCGCCGCGTCGCGTCGGAGCCAGGCGCCCATTTGCAGGTTTTCCAGCACCGTCATGCGCGCAAAGATGCCGCGTCCTTCCGGCACCATCACGAGTCCTTCGCGCAACAGGGATTCGGCCCGACGTTTGCGGATCGGCTTGCCGTTAAACAGAATTTCGCCGCGAAAGGGTTCCAGCCCGGTAATGGCGCGGACGGTGGAGCTTTTGCCCGCGCCGTTGGCGCCGATAAGCGTGGTCTGCTCGCCCTCTTTCACGCTGAATGAGACGTCGCGCACCGCCTGGATGCCGCCGTAGTGGACGCTAAGCTGTTTAACGGTTAATAAATCAGACATGGACATTGCCTCCCAGCCAGGCGGCGATCACCGCCGGATCGCGGCGTACGGTATCCGGCGTGCCGCTGGTTAACGTTTTGCCGTAATCCAGCACCATCAGGCGATCGCAGATCCCCATCACCAGCTTGACGTCATGCTCAATCATCAGCAGCGTTTTGCCGTCGTCGCGAATGCGCAGCAGTAGTTCGCCAAGGGCCATCTTCTCGGCGGCGTTCATCCCGGCCGCCGGTTCATCCAGCGCGAGCAGGCGCGGTTCGGTGGCCAGCGCGCGGGCAATCTCCAGCCGCCGCTGGTGGCCGTAGGCGAGGTCGCAGGCGCGATAGTGGGCGAACTGCGCGATGCCGGTATAGTCCAGCAGGTGCCAGGCCAGCTCGCGGGTTTGCGTCTCCTCGGCGCGGGCGCGTTTGTGACGGGAGATCGCGGCCCACAGGCCGTTGCGGGTGCGGACATGGCGGCCCACCATGACGTTCTCCAGTACCGACATGTCGTTAAACAGCCGCACGTTCTGGAAGGTGCGGGCGATGCCCGCGGCGGTCACTTTCTCAATATTGTTCGGAGAATAGGCTTCGCCGCCGATAGCGAACTCGCCGCTGTCCGCCGGGTAGAGCCCGGTAATCAGGTTAAAGCAGGTGGTTTTCCCCGCGCCGTTGGGGCCGATCAGGCCGTAGATTTCACCCTGATTAATGCTCAGCGATACGTTGTCGACCGCCGTCAAACCGCCGAAACGCTTCGTCATATGGCGTACGCTTAACAGGCTCATGCTTTCGCTCCTTGATGTCGCGCGGGCCAGATGCCCTGAGGGCGCAGCAGCATGACCAGCACCAGCGCCAGGCCGTAGAACAGCTGGCGCAGCACTTCCGGGTCAATCAGCACTTCGCCAAACAGCGCCTGCTGTACCGGCGCCGCCTGGCTGCGCAGCAGCTCCGGCAGCGCGGTCAGCAGCACCGCGCCGAGGATCACGCCGGGGATATGCCCCATCCCGCCCAGCACCACCATCGCCAGAACCGCAATCGACTCCTGCAGGGTAAAAGATTCCGGCGAAACGAAGCCCTGAAATGCGCCGAACAGCGCGCCCGCCACGCCGCCGAATGAGGCGCCGATAGCGAAAGCCAGCAGTTTGTAGTTCCGCAGGTTGATGCCCATCGCGCGGGCGACGTCTTCATCCTCGCGGATGGCGTGCCAGGCCCGGCCAATGCGCGAATGCTGCAGCCGCAGGCAGACGAAAATAATCGCCACAATCACCAGCATCAGCAGGTAGTACCACAGCCACAGCGCCGGGACTTTAAAGCCAAACCAGTGATAAACGCCGCTAAACTTGAGGCCGAACAGATTCAGCGAATCGACCCCGGAAATGCCTTTTGCGCCGTTGGTGATGTTGACCGGACGGTCGAGGTTGCGCATCAGGATGCGGATAATTTCGCCGAACCCGAGGGTGACGATGGCCAGATAGTCGCCGCGCAGCTTCAGCGTCGGCGCGCCCAGCACGATACCGCAGCCTGCCGCCACCAGCGCGGCGAGCGGAATAATCACCAGCCAGGAGGTGTGCAGGCCGTCCGGAAACCAACTATTTAAAATCGGGAAGACGTCCAGCAGATGCGGTGAGGCCAGCAGCGCCGCCAGATACGCGCCGACGGCGTAAAAGGCGATGAAGCCCATATCCAGCAGGCCGGTGTAGCCGACCACAATATTCAGCCCCAGCGCCAGCATAACGTAGAGCAGGGCGAAGTCGATGACCCGCACCCAGTAGTTGCCGCCGAGCTGGCTGGCGACCATCGGCGCTACCAGCAGCGCGCAGACCAACAGGGTCATCCCGGACCAGAAGCGGCGGGAGACGACAGGCGTATCGAGTTGTGCCGTTGTCATGATTTTTCTCCTAAGCCCGGTGCGCGACGCGTTCGCCGAGCAAACCGGCAGGGCGGAAGACCAGCACCAGGATCAGCACCATAAAGGCGAAAATATCCTGGTAGTTGCTGCCGAAGACGCCGTGGGTCAGGTCGCCGAGATAGCCTGCGCCAAGGGATTCGATAAGGCCCAGCAGCAGGCCACCGATCATCGCGCCACGAATATTGCCGATGCCGCCGAGCACCGCGGCGGTAAAGGCTTTAATGCCGGGCAGAAAGCCCATGGAGAAGCTGGCATTACCGTAGTTGCTGGCCATCATCACGCCAGCCAGCGCGGCGAATATGCCGCCGATGGCGAAAGTGAGGGCGATAATTGCGTTAGGATTAACGCCCATTAGCGTGGCGATGCGCGGATTTTCCGCTACCGCGCGCATACCGCGACCTAAACGGGTGTACTCCACCAGCAGCCACAGGCCAAGCATCACCGCGAAGGCCAGCGCGACGGTGACGATTCCGGTGACGGTAACGAGAGCCGGTGGATGCGCTGCGCTGCCGTGGGTCACGGCGATCGCATCCATTGGCAGGATCTGCGGGAACATCAGCGGATTGCGCGACCAGACGATCATCGCCACGGTTTGCAGCAGCACCGAGACGCCGATCCCGGAGATCAGCGGCGCCAGGCGCGGGGCGTTGCGCAGGCGGCGGTAGGCAAAGCGTTCGACCGCCATCGCCAGCAGGGCGCAGACCGTCATGGCCAGCAGCAGCGCCAGCCCGAGCTGCGCCAGCGGTGGCAGAGTAGGGAAATGCGCGTTCAGGGCGTGCATCCCGGAAAGGGTGGTCAACGCGCCGACCATCAGAATGTCGCCATGGGCAAAGTTAATAATGCGCAGGATGCCGTACACCATGGTATAGCCGAGCGCGATCAGGGCGTAGATGCTGCCGAGCATGACCCCGTTGATGATTTGTTGTATGAGTGTGTCCAACTGATTGTTCCGACAAGATGCTCAAATAATAGCTACCATCCAACAAATGAATTAAATTGTAAAATACGCATATATTCTTTCTTATTATAAATGTGTGCTTAACTATCATTATGATTTTAAATATAATTTAATAACTCGCCGGATAGCGTAATGCGCTAAGAAAATCAACATATGAAAAAAACAGAACAATCAGAAGCGCCGGTTAGCTGGTCGGAGAGTACGTTGGCCAACGATCCGCCGCTGCGGGCGGTGCGCGCCTTCGAGGCGATCGCACGCCTGGGCAGCGTGACCCTGGCGGCGCAGGAGCTGGCGATATCGCCTTCGGCGGTCAGTCATCAGCTTAAGGTGCTGGAGGGCTATTTGCAGATCCCGCTCACCGAACGGCAGGGGCGGCGGCTGACTCTCAGCCAGCAGGGGCGGGAGTATTATCGCTCGATCCGCGCGGCGTTTAACGTGCTGCGTCAGGCCACCGAGCATCTGGTCGAGCAGGTGCAAACCCAGCAGGTGACGATCAGCCTGATCCCGCTGTTTGGCATGGGCTGGTTTATTCCCCGCCTGCCGTCGTTCGTGCACGCGAACCCGCATACCGAAATCAACGTGGTTTATGCTAACCACCGCAACTATCTCAGCGACGCTTCCGATATGTCGATCCGCTTTGGCAACGGTCACTGGGTGGGCTATCAAAGCGAAAAGCTGATTTCCGGCAAAATGGTGCCGGTATGCAGCCAGGCCTTTTTGCGCCTGCACGGGCATATTGATACCCCGGAACAGCTGTTGCAGATGCCGCTGCTGCACGATGAGGAGCGCACGACCTGGAATCAGTGGTTTGTGCAGCAGGGCGTGAAGCGCCCGCCGCGCTCGACCGGGCCGCTGTTTGAAGATGGCCTGTTGACCCTGGCTGGCGTACAGGCCGGGCTGGGCTGCGCGCTCATGCGCGAGCCGCTGATCGCTCCCTATCTGAAGCGCGGTGAGCTGGTGAAAATCTTCGATGCGGCAATTGATGATGGCCGGGATTATTATCTCTGCGTGCGTCAGGATAGCGAGATGACCCCCAACGGTAAGCTATTGCAGAGCTGGCTACGCCAGCAGGCCCTCGGTTGATATTTACTTAAGAATTTACTTAATCCAGTTCACACTTTTGTTCGGTCGCCATTGTCATTACGCAGGGGCGCTTAGATAATCCGCCGAAATAACCCATTTTTATGATGGCGTGCTACTGCGAAAGCAGGCAAGACCAAAATAGAAATGCTCTCCCGCCAAGGGGAGCGTCTCTGTTTTGGTCTTTTTTTTTGCCCCAACACCAGGGAACACTATGAACTATAACGAAACAGCAGACAAAATCCTCCACGCGGTGGGCGGTGCGGAAAATATCCGCATGCTCACCCATTGCGCGACCCGGCTGCGCATGGAGTTCAATGACCGCGCAAAGGTTAACGATGCGCAGATTGGCTCCCTCCCCGGCGTGATCAGCGTGGTGGAGAAGGGCGGCCAGTTCCAGATTGTGATCGGCAACGAGGTGCAGCAGGTTTACCGACGGCTTAATAAGGCGCTGCCGGAGAAGAAAGGCCCGGCAGGCGGCGATAAAAACGCGAAGCCGGCCGGCATCGTCGCCCGGATTATCAGCGTCATTTCGACCACCTTTACCCCGGTGATCCCGGCGATTACCGGCGCGGGGATGATTAAAGCGCTGCTGGCCATTCTCAAGCTCACGGGGGTGATTAGCGAAACCAGCTCGACGTATCAGCTGCTGAATATTATTGCCGACGCCGCCTTCTTCTTCCTGCCGGTGCTGCTGGCCTACGGCGCGTCGCTGAAGTTTGAATGCAATCCGATTCTGGCGATGACCCTCGCGGGCGTGCTGCTGCATCCGGGCATCGGCCAGATGCTGGCGGCCGGTAAAGCGGTCGATTTTGTCGGCATCAACGTCCTGCTTTCCGATTACGCCGGTTCGGTGCTGCCGATTATTCTGACCGTGTGGCTGATGTCGTGGGTGGAGCGCTTCGCCGAAAAAGTGTCGCCATCGATTATCAAGTTTTTCGTTAAGCCGATGCTGATCCTGCTGATTACCGCGCCGCTGGCGCTGGTGGTGGTCGGCCCGGCGGGCATTTTGCTTAACGATCTGGTCGCCGCCGGGGCGGGCGCTATCGACCGCCACGCCAGCTGGTTAATCCCGATGCTGATGGGCACCCTGCAGCCCTTCCTGATCATTACCGGCACCGCCTGGGCGATGACGCCGATCGCCACCGGTCAGCTGAGTAAAAGCGGTTACGAGATGATTAACGGCCCGGGGATGCTGGCATCCAACGTGGCGATGGGAGCGGCGACGCTGTGCGTGGCGCTGAAAACCAAAAATAGCAACCTGCGCCAGCTGGCCTCTTCGTCGGGCTTTACCGCGCTGCTGGGGATCACCGAACCGGCGCTGTACGGGGTGCTGCTCAAGTTCCGCCGGGTGCTGATTGCCGCGATGATCGGCGGCGGCTGCGCCGGGGTCTACGCCGGGGTGAGCGGGCTGGTGCGCTACGCGTTTGTCTCGCCAGGCCTCGCTGCGCTGCCGGCGTTTATCGGCGAAAACCCGATGAACATCGTCCATGCGCTGGTGACCTGCGCGATTTCCATCGTGGTGACCTTTACCCTGACCTGGTTTATCGCTTTTAAAGACGTTCCTGAGGAACAAGACGCGGTGAGCGAGACGCCGCAGCCTGCGGTCAGCCCGACAAGCGAGGGGGAGACGGAAGTATTCAGCCCGCTGCGCGGCCAGGTGGTGGCGCTCAGCGACGTGAACGACGACGTCTTTTCCGGCGGCCTGCTGGGCGAGGGGCTGGCGATTCGTCCCGAAGAAGGGGTACTGCGCGCGCCGTTTAGCGGCACGGTAATGATGTTTCTGCCCTCCTGCCACGCCGTTGGCCTGCAGAGCGACAGCGGTCTTGAGCTGCTGATCCATATCGGTATCGACACCGTCAATCTTAACGGCCAGCACTTTAGCTCTACGCTGAAGGTGGGTGATAAGGTGGAAGCGGGACAGGCGCTGATCCGCTTTGATATTCCCGCCATCGAACAGGCCGGATACGACCTGATTACCCCGGTGATTGTGGTCAACGGCGACGCGCAGCGCGCTCTGCGCCTCACCGCCGCCGCGCAGGTGGATTACGGCGAACCCCTGATGGTGCAATCCGCTAAGGAGGCGCAGGTATGATTTATCAACAGCAGGCCCGGTTCCCGGACGGTTTTCTGTGGGGCGCCTCCACCTCGGCCTATCAGGTTGAGGGCGCGTGGAATGAAGACGGTAAAGGGCCGTCGGTGGTCGACATGCTCAGCCATCCGCCGGGAACGGCGGACTTCCGCATCGCCAGCGACCACTATCATCGCGTAGAGGAGGACGTCGCGCTGATGGCGCAGATGGGGCTGAAGGCCTACCGTTTTTCGGTGGCCTGGTCGCGGGTGATACCGGACGGCGACGGCGCGGTGAATCCGCGCGGGCTGGCCTTTTATCACCGCCTGATCGACGCCCTGACGCGCCACGGGATTACCCCCATCGTGACGCTCTACCACTTCGACCTGCCGTGGGCGCTGGAGCTAAAAGGCGGCTGGCTGAACCGCAAAACCGGGGAGGCATTCGTGCGCTATGCCAGGCTGCTGTTCAGCGAATTTGCCGCCAAAGTTCCGCTCTGGCTGACCATCAACGAACAGAACACCATGATCCTGCATCCCGGCGCGATTGGCGTGCCCGCCGATCGTGAACTGCCGGATAAGAAGGCGCTGTACCAGCAGAATCATCATATGATGCTGGCCCAGGCGCAGATCTTCGCCCTGTGCCACCGTGAGTTCCCCGGGCTGCGCATCGGCCCGGCGATAAACACCACGTCGATGTACGCCGAAAGCTGTAAACCGGAGGACGCCATCGCCGCGCATAACTGGGAGACGCTGCGCTGCTGGAGCTTTTTGGATGTTGCGGTGCATGGGCGCTACAACGCCCTGGCGTGGGCCTATATGCAGGATCGCGGCCTTGCGCCGGAGGTGCAGCCGGAAGATACGCTGATTTTGCAGCAGGGGAGGCCGGACTTTATCGCCATTAACTACTACTCGACCGCCACCATTGCCGCCAGCCGGGGCGACGGCGGAGACGTTGTGCCCCGCGCGGGCGATCAGCAAATTATGCTGGGCGAAGAGGGGGTTTATCGTCCGGCGGAAAACCCGTGGGTTGGCAAAACCCCCTACGGCTGGGTTGTTGACCCGGTGGGGCTGCGCCTGACGCTGCGTAAAGTGTGCGAGCGCTACGGTCTGCCGATTCTGATTAGCGAAAACGGGATGGGCGCGCCGGACAAGCTGGAGCATGACGGGACGGTAAATGATGACTATCGCATCGCCTTCTTACAGGCGCATATCGAGCAAATGCGGCTGGCGATAGCCGACGGCGTCGAGCTGATGGGCTACTGCCCGTGGGCGGCGATTGACGTGGTCAGCACTCACCAGGGATACGCCAAGCGCTACGGTTTTATTTATGTCGATCGCGGCGAGGATGACCTGAAGCACCTGCAAAGGATCCGCAAACGCAGCTTCTGGTGGTATAAGGATGTCATCGCGCAGAACGGCAACCACGACGAGTCGCAGAGATGATTGTTCAGAAGGTGCTCAATAATAGCCTCGTGCTCTCTACGGATGACGATAACAGGGAGGTTATCGTCATGGGGAAAGGCATTGGTTTCAATAGCAGACCCGGGGACGAGATCGCCCCGGAGAAGATAGAGAAGCTGTTCGTGACCCAGACGCTCGGCGCGCGCAGCGGCTATCTTGAGGCGCTCTCCGCCATTCCGGATGAGGTCATCGAAATGGCGGCGATGATTATTTCCCGCGCCAATCTGCAGCTCGCCGGCAAGGTTCGCGAGCAGATTTTCTTTACCCTCGCCGACCACCTGACCTTTGCCATCGAGCGCAGCCGTAAAGGGATCGCCATTCAAAATCGCCTGCTGCCGGAAGTCAGGCGTTTTTATCCGCAGCAGTTCCGCGTCGCCAGCGAGGCGGTGACGATTATTCGCCAGCAGTACGGGATTGAACTGCCGGAGGAGGAAGCCGGGAATATCGCCTTTCATCTGGTAAACGGCCAGAGCGAGGGCGACGACGTGGCGCAGACCATGCAGTCGGTGAAAATGCTGAAGGATATTTTTAATCTCGTGCAGTACCACTTTAAGCAGCAGATAGACACCGAATCGATAAACTACTCGCGCTTTCTGGTCCATATGCAGTTTTTCCTCCAGCGTTTACAGGAGGGGGAGCTGGACGGCGCGCGGGACAGTTTTCTGCTGGTACAGGTGATTAAGGCGTATCCGGACGCATACCGCTGCGCGCTGCTAATCCGCGATTACGTCAAAGCCCAGCTCGATATCACCCTCGGCGGCAACGAGCTGCTGTGGCTCATCGTTCATCTGGTGCGGATCGCGGGACTGGATGCGTGAATCACCGATGCCGAAACTGCAGCGTCGCCGGCAGGTAGCGCTGTAGCGGCTCAGGCGTATTGCCGTCAATCAGCTGGCTGATTAAATCGTAGCAGTGCCAGGCCAGCTGGCGGTTGTCCTGCTGGACGGTATCAATACGCAGCGACAGCGAATCATAGAGATAGTGATCGTCAAAACTTGCCAGGTGGATGTCTGAATCCAGCAAATGGTGCTGGCTCATATAGCGCAGCACCCCTTCCAGCAGACCACAGGCGGCGGTAAACAGCGCCTTTGGCGGCCGGCCCAGGCGCGCGCAGAGGGCGGCGAACATCTCATAGCCGGAGCTGGGGTGATAGTTGCCGTTGATCACCCACTCCGGGCGCAGCGCAATGCCCGCCTGAGTCAGACCCTGCGTAAACCCGGCCAGGCGATCGCGGGAGGGCGACAGACGCGGCTGGCCGCCTAAAAACCAGAACTCATCGTGATGCTGAGGCGCGATGCGGGAAATCAGCTCCGCCGTCGGGGTAATCGAATCGGTCATCACCAGCGGCAGCGCGCTTTCAGTAGGACAGCGGTCAAACAGCACCACCGGCAGCTGTTCGCTGAGCTTCAGGTAGTCGGCATCGCTGTGCATACAGGAGGCGACGATCAGGCCGTCAACCTGGCGGGCAATCATGTTATTGACCACCATGCTCTCCTGACCGGGGTTTTCATCGGTACAGGAGATCAGCAGCTGGACGCCCGCTTCGCGGCACAGCATCTCCAGCTCATGGGAAAAGACCGCAAAGCCGTAGTTGGTGATCTCCGGCACCACCAGGCCGATGGTGTGGCTGCGGTTATCGCGCAGCGAGCGGGCGTGAATGCTCGGCTGATAGTGCTGCTCGCGGGCAATCGCCAGCACGCGCTCGCGCGTTTCCTGCGCCACGCGCAGCTCCTTGCCACGACCGTTCAGCACCAGGCTGGCGGTCGCTTTGGAAACGCCCGCCAGTTCGGCGATATCTTTAATGGTTACGCGTTTGGTTTTCATTACGACGCCATGAGCCTGAAAGCAAAACGCTTATTCTATCATGCATGTTCGCAGCGGCCAGTAGCAGAATGCATCCGGCGCGCTGCCGGAGAAAATCAGCTGCGCCGGATAATCCGGGAAGCAGCGGCTGCTCATCACCCCCTCGCCGTCGTTGATGAAAATCTCCACGCTCGACCGATCGATGAAAATCCGCAGCGAGCGCACCTCGCCGCGCCAGTAGCGATAGTGCATTTCATCGCTGGCGAGGCTGCGTCGCGCCAGACGGATACCGCTGGCGTCGCGCTCCAGGGTTAACGCGCCGCCGAAATCAAGGCTTAGCGCGTCGTCGCCGGCGGTTTGCAGGGCGATTTCCATCGGCGACAGCGGCAGTGCGTTCCCCTGCCAGCCGTGCGCCTCCCCGCGCAGGGCGGTCAGCTCGCGCAGCGGACGCTGGTAGAGCCGGCCGTCGATAAATTCCAGCTCGCGCAGGCAGGTCATCTGGTGGATCCAGCCGCTGGCAAGCGTCGGCTGAAGCATCTCTTCACCGTCCGGGACGCCCATCCAGCCGACCAGCAGGCGGCGGCCATCGCTGGTGTGCATGGTTTGCGGGGCATAAAACTCAAACCCGGCGTCCAGCTCGTGCAGCTCGCCGTGTTTGAACGCGGCGCGGTCGTAGTCGACATCGCCGCTCATCCATACCGCCGGATAGGTATTGAGGAAGCGCTCTTCTTCGCGGGCAATCCCCTGTGGGCAGCAGATCAGAATATGCTGGTCGCCGAGCGGAAACAGATCCGGACACTCCCACATATAGCCCGCGTCGCTCAGGCCGTTAATGCCGTAGCCGGCGATTTCGCCCTCGCTGCGCCACTGATGAAGGTCCGGGGAGCTGAACAGCAGCACCTTACCGCGCTTTTGCCGATCCTGCGCTCCCAGCACCATGTACCAGCGGTCTTTATGCCGCCAGACCTTCGGGTCGCGCACGTGGCCGGTATAGCCCTCCGGCAGCGGCAGGACCGGACCGATTTTGCGGAAGGTACCGTCGGCGTTTTCCGTCGCCAGGCACTGCCACGCGGTTCGGCCGCCGTCGTCAAACTTCACGTTGCCGGTATAGCACAGGGTGAGCGTACCGTTGTTATCCACCGCGCTGCCGGAGTAGCAGCCGTTGCGGTCGTACTCTTCATCCGGCATCAGCGCAATAGGCTCATGCCGCCAGCGCAGCAGATCCTCTGAACTCCAGTGCGCCCAGCACTTGAACTTATGATCGCAGGCGAGCGGGTTCCACTGGTAGAACAGATGATAGCGCCCGGCAAACTCGACAAAGCCGTTGGGGTCGTTCATCAGCCCGGTCACCGGCGCATGGTGCCAGCGTGGATAATGGCTATCGGCCAGCGCGCGCGGCTGGCCCTGCATAACGGCCTGCAAAATCGCAGGCAGACGTGATGGTAGTGACATTATTCAGCGTCCGTTTTGTATTTCAGCAGCAGAGAGACGACGAAAGCGACGCCAAAGGCGATGACCATGCCGATAATGTAGTTCAGCAGCGAGCTGGCCTGCACGATGGCCATGCCGGGAATCGCCGTCAGGCCGACTGCGGTCATATAGACGTGCACTGACACGACCCACGCGCCGCCCGCCGCGCCGCCGATCAGCGCCGCGATAAACGGCTTCATGAAGCGTAAGTTGATACCAAAAATCGCCGCCTCGGTGATGCCCAGCATAGCGGAAAACGCCGAGGGCAGCGCAATGGCTTTGATTTTGACGTCTTTGGTTTTAAACCATACCGCCAGGCAGGCGCCGCCCTGGGCGACGTTGGCCATGGACCAGATCGGCAGCAGGAAGTTGACCCCGATGGACGGGTTGCCCAGCAGTCCGGCTTCGATGGCGTGGAAGCTGTGGTGAATACCGGTAATGACGATGACCGAATAGAGACCGCCAAACAGCAGCCCGGCGAGCCAGCCGGCGTGGCTAATCAGGGTGCTGAGGACAAACGAAATGCCGTCGCCGAGCGCGCGACCGGCCGGGCCGATAATCAGCAGGGCGATAAAACCGGAAATAATCACCGTCAGGAACGGCGTCAGGATCAGGTCCAGGGCATCGGGGATCGCGCGGCGCAGCTGCTTCTCAACGATGCTCATAAACCACACCGCCAGCAGCACCGGGAACACCGTCCCCTGATAGCCAATCATGGCGATTTCGAGGCCGAAGAAGTTCATGGTATGGAAACCGGCGGCCACGCCCCAGGCGTTAGTCAGCGCCGGGTGGGTCAGAATGCCGCCGAGCGTCGCGCCGAGATAGGGGTTACCGCCGAATTCGCGGGCCGCGGTAAAGCCAATCAGGATCGGCAGAATGATAAACGCCGCCGAACTGCACATATCCAGCATGATGTAGAGGGCGTTGCTCGGGTCAACCCAGCCGTAGGTTTTGACCATCCCCAGCAGGCCCATCAGCAGGCCGGAGGCGACGATAGCCGGGATAATCGGTACGAAGATGTTAGACAGCAGGCGCGCGATGCGCTGGAAAGGATTAAGCTTTTTCGCCGCGATGTCGGCGGCCTCCGATTTGCTGGATTCGCTTATACCTGCCGCCTGAATAAAGGCGGCGTAGACTTTATTCACCACCCCGGTGCCGAAAATAATCTGCATCTGCCCGGCATTGCGGAAACAGCCCTTAACCCCTTCAATTTTGCCGATAGCCTGCTGGTCGGCCAGCGCGTCATCGACCAGCACCAGGCGCAGGCGCGTGGCGCAGTGCGCGGCGCTGGCGATATTTTCCTTGCCTCCCAGAAGCGGAAGCAGCGAGCGGGAAATCTGTTCAAAATCCATAGTACCCTCTGAATGCGTAAAAAAATTCGTGTTGTCGTCCCGCGTTAACGGGGGCGCAGTCTCTGCGTCGTTATTGTGTCCGGGGCGATGAAAGGCGCGTCGTCGCCCCGGAGGGGCCTGTCGTCAGGCATTCACCGTCAGAACCAGGTTTCCATCTGCATACCGAACGACCATTCGCCGCCCGAGGTAAAACCATTGCTGCCCAGCGCGTCATCGCTGGCGTAATTATTCAGTTTTTTGCTCCAGTCCATCCACGAGGTGTAAAGGCGGATTTCAGGGCGGCTGAAGAAATCACCGATGCTTCCGACCTTAAATGTCGGGGCGAAGGTGAGCTTGTAGAAGCTACCGTTTACCGCATGACGATCGTTATAACCTTCGGGATTGAGATCCATATACTGGTAGCTGCCTTCGTAAGCGAGAGCGAAGTTCTGGTTGATCTCCTGGATCAGGCGCATGTTGAGCGTGGCCCACTGATAGCTGTCGCCATCGGCATAACGGCCTTTACTGCTTTGCGCCAGGATCGCCGGGGCGATAGACCAGTTTTCGTTGAGCGGGGTGGTGCCATAGCTGGCGAAGCGCCAGGTGTTGGCTCCCGGCCGTAGCGCGCCGTCAGAGCCGATACCTTTAACTTCCGCGCCCAGGCCGTGACCGTAGAGCAGGGCGGTTTTGCTGGTGCCTTCACGCAGACCGTAAAAACTGTCGTTGTGCAGGCCGAGCAGCGTATGTACCCCGGTATTTGCCGCATCGCCTTTGACCGGGTTACCGTTGGTATCCTGACGGTCGTCGTTGTCTTTTGCCCGCATCCCGCTGACCATCACCTGCACCGGACCGATGAAGTTGTTCATGCTGAGGATATAGTTCTGCACGCTGTTGCTCGAGTCAGCAATATCGCCGAAATTGCGCCCGTAAAGCGAGAGGTTGCTGCGGATGCTGTCGTTCCACCTGACGTCGTAAATACCGCCGCCGGTACCGGCGAGGAACACAACGTCAGAGTCAATCCAGTGAATATCAAAGTTGTCGCGGTCGAAGCGTTTCCCGGCCCACAGGGTGGAGCCTTTAAACGCCCCTGTGAAGGTGGGCAAGTTGCCCAGTTCGACAAAGGCCTGACGAACGTTCAAATCGCTGCTGCTTGCCGTCCAGTCGTTATAAGTGGTTTGTCCGTCGGCGACCATCACTTTGAAACGGGTCGTCGCGCCATTATCCAGAGTCTGCTTGTGTTCAAGGTTCATTTCAACATAGGTATCGGCCTGGTTTCCCAGACGACCGATAGCCCCGCCGGTTTCCCCCGCTGGCGTCATGTAGGCGCCGGATTTGGTGCTGGCGGCGGAATCATTCATTATCACGCCGGAGCGGGCGTAGCCGTGAAACTCAAATCCGCTTTTCTCATCGGCCTTCTTCTCGAGTTTGGCGGTACGTTGAACCACTTCCTGCGTCGTGTCCTGATTTTTCTGCTGCTGCGCGGTGAGCTGCTGGACCTGTTTCTCCGCCGACTCGGCGCGGTTTTCCGCAGTTTGCGCCCGGTTTTCCGCCTCCTGCAGGCGTTTTTCCAGGGCGATCAAACGGGCTTCGATCGTGCTGAGATCCGTTTGCGCGTGGGCTGAGGCGGCGCCGGTTAGCAAAGCGATAAGGACGGCGAGTGTGCTTTTTTTATACATGCTGGTTGCATCCCGAAAGGAAAATGTAAAATGTCATTTTTGCTAAACCGGTTTAGGCGCTATGTTAAGCATGACCCTTAACATTTTGAAATGGATTTTGCTAAACCGGTTTAATAAATGTGATGGATGCAACAAAGTGGGCCGCGCGCGGCGGCCTGAAGGATCAAAACTGGCGATTAAGATCGCGCTGGTATGGCAGGGCGGTCATGGCGCCTTTCGCCGTTGTCGCCAGGGCGCCGCAGGTTTGCGCCAGCGTGAGCGTCGGTTCCAGCGCAGCGATATCCGTCGGCATCCCGTTGGCAGCAAGGCTTGCGAGCAGTCCGGCGACAAATGCGTCGCCCGCGCCGGTGGTGTCCACGCTGACAACGGGCTTGGCGCTGAAATGGGTAAACTGCTGCTGAAAGGCGGCAAGTACGCCGGCTTTGCCCTGGGTCACCAGCAGCAGTTCAGGCTGATAGCGTTCGGTCACGCTGGCGATTCCGTAGGCTAAATCATCACTGCCGCTGATGAATACCAGCTCCTCTTCCGACAGCTTCACCACGTTGGCCATGCGCAGGGCGCGATCGAGGCAGGCGTGCAGCAGCTCCTGATCCTGCCAGAGGTCCGGGCGGATATTGGGGTCAAAGCTGACCCGGCCGCCGGCATGTTTGATGCTTTCCATCGCCGAGAAGGTGGTGCTGCGGCTGGGCTCGGCGCTGAGCGCGATGGAGCAGACGTGCAGCCACTGGTTGGCGGTAAACTGCGGCAGGTCTTCTTCCGCCAGAAACAGGTCCGCGCTGGGGCGCACCATAAAGGTAAAGGTACGTTCCCCCTGATCGTCCAGGTCGACCACCACGGTGGAGGTACGGTGCTGGCCGTCGAGGCGCATATGGCTGACGTCGACCTGCTCCTGTTGCAGGGTATGGCGCATAAAGCGGCCAAACGGATCGTCGCCGACGCGGCCGATAAATCCGCTGTCGCCGCCAAGGCGGGCGATACCGACCGCCACGTTAGCCGGGGCGCCGCCGGGGCAGCGCAGCAGGCGGCCTTCGCTCTCCGGCAGCAGGTCCACTACCGCGTCTCCCAGAACCCAAACTTTTGCATTCATGTTGAAAATTCTCCATAGCTAAACTTAATTAAACCGGTTTAGCACATTAAAGCATAGCGACAGAATGAGGGGAACGTCACGGGCGGAAAAGTGCCAATCAGGGCATAAAAACGTGAGCTGGTTAGCAAAAGAGTGATGATTCGGCCTGGCGGGAGGGGCTTCCGGTGGCGGCGGGCGAGATGGCGGCATAACGCGGTAGGCCGGAGAGGCGCAGCGCGCCGCCTCCGGCAAAGCCCAGGCAGAGAGGGGATCTCAGGGCTTGATGTTCAACGCCGCAGCCGCTTAAGCCCTAAGCCCCCGCCGCCAGACCGTCGATAATCACCTGCATCACCCCCTGAGAACAGGGCTCGATGCGCCCGCGCACGCCGTAAACCGCCGCCAGAGCCTGCGGGGTAATCACCTCGGCCGGCGCGCCGTCCCCCAGCAGTTGTCCCTCTTTCAACATCAGCACGTGATCCGCGTGGCGCAGGGCGATATTGATGTCGTGAACCACCACCAGCGTGATGATGTTGCGCCTCTGCGTCTCCTCACGCACCAGATCCATCACGTGGAACTGATAGTTTAAATCCAGCGCGCTAAGGGGCTCATCCAGCAGCAGCAGGGCTGGCTGACGGATAAGCGATTGCGCCAGGCCGACGAGCTGCTTCTGCCCGCCGGATAGCCGGTCGAGATAGCTCAGCGCCAGATGTTCAATGCCTAGCTGGCGCAGCAGCGACATCACCTGCACCTGATTTTCCGGGCTGTGCGCTCCTCCGGCGGCGCGTTGAGCGACAATAATCGACTCCAGCACCCGCAAGTGCACGCCGGCGGGCAGCGTCTGCGGCAGGTAGACCACTTTTTCCGCACGCCGGGCAAAGGGGAGGGCAAGCAGATTCTCACCGTCCAGCGACAGCTCGCCCGCGGACGGCCCCAGCCCGGCCATCGCCCGCATCAGGGTGGATTTTCCGCTGCCGTTGGGGCCGAGCAGCGCGGTGATTTTACCGCGCTGCAGCCGCGGTACCGTCAGGTCGCGAATCACCTGACGTCTGGGATAACCGGCGCTGAAATGGGTCAGCGCCAGTCCGGATACAACATGGCTCATACGTGCCCCCGATGGCGCAAAATAATGCTCAGGAAAAAAGGCACCCCCACCAGCGAGGTGACGATGCCCACCGGAATCACTGCGCCGGGAATCAGGTTTTTTGCCGCAACCGAAGCCAGCGACAGGACGAGGGCGCCGATTAACGCGCTGGCCGGCAGGTAAAAGCGGTGATCTTCGCCGAAAACCAGCCTGGCGATATGCGGCGCCACCAGGCCGATAAAACCGATTGGGCCAACGAACGCCACCGAAATCGCCGACAGAACGCTGATGCGCAGCAGGGTGGTCAGGCGCAGGCGGCGCACGTTGATGCCGAAGCTGACGGCCCGGTCCTCGCCGAGGCGCAGCGCGGTCAGCTTCCACGCGCTGCGCATTGATAGCGGCATGACGACCGCCAGTATCGCAAGCAGGATCCCCACCTTTTGCCATGAAGCGCGGTCAATGCTGCCCATCGTCCAGAACACCAGCCCCTGGAGGGTATCTTCGTTGGCGACAAACTGCAGCATCGATACCAGCGCATTGAAGGTAAACACCAGCGCGATCCCGAACAGAATGACGCCGGAGGTGGCGACCTGGGTCCAGCGCGTAATGCCGTCCAGAAGCAGCGCCGCCAGCAGGGCGAAGATAAAAGCGTTGGCCGAGACAAACCACTGGCCGGGAATGCCGGGAATCCCTATCCCCAGCACGATAGCCAGCGCCGCGCCGAATGCCGCCGCCGAGGAGACGCCGAGCGTAAACGGGCTCGCCAGCGGATTGTTAAGGATGGTCTGCATTTCCGCCCCGGCGAGGCCGAGAGCCAGGCCGACGACGATCGCCATCAGCGCATAGGGCATGCGGATATCCCAGACGATCGCCCGCGTCCCGGCGCTGGCGCTGGCCGGGTCGGTAAGGGTTTGCCAAAGCGCCTGCAGCGACAGGCCTGATGGCCCCATCACGAAGTCGAGCAGCAGCGAGGCGACAATCAACAGCGTCAGCAGCAGCAGCATGATGGCGCGGCGGCGCACAATGTGACGGTAGTTTGCCATTACGTCACGGCTATCGACGCCGAACGCGACGATATCGGATTCAGGAGAGAGACTCATGGCTAATTACTCACCTTGTTGCCAGGAAAAAACAAACGGCAGATCGGGAAGGGTGGTGAAATGACGGACAATGTAGTGCCAGCTATCGTCAGGGTTGAGGTCGCTGAAGGTCTGGGGATAGATATCCTTCGCCAGATACGCCATCCCGACGATATTCCACGGATGGTTGTAGAAGTGGTGGTAAATGCCGTAAGCGCGTTTTGCTTCAATCGTCGGGATGTTGCTCACGCCGGTGCGCGACAGCAGCCGCTCCGCCTGACGATTGACCTCCTGGGGATCGGCCTGTAAACCGAGCGGCAGCACCTGGCTATTCCCGCGTTTTGAACCGGTCATAATATAGGCATCCGGCTTCATGCTAATCACTTTTTCCAGCGACACAAAGCCGGAAGCGCCCGGCAGCAGCTGCGAGCCGATATTGTTCGCGCCGACGGCTTCGACCAGACCACCCCAGCCGTTGTGGCCGTGGGTAAAGCAGCAGGCATCGCTATTACCCGCCAGCGCCTCGACAAAAACGTTAGCCTTCGGCGTGATGTTCGCGGTTTTCTGGCGGATGGCGTCCAGCTGCTGACGGTAATAGTCGGTATAGGCTTTGGCGTTTTCTTCACGGTTAAGGACTTTCCCCAGCAGATCGATACTCGGGGCGGTGTCTTTGCCGGGGTTGATTTCATAATCGACGAACAGCACGGGAATATTCAGCGCGCTGAGCTTGCTGATGACACCGCTCTCCTCCAGCGCGGGCTTCGCGCGAAGCTGGGCGATCATCAGGTCCGGCTGGCGGGAAATGACGCTCTCAAGGTCAACGTTGCCCTTATCGCTAAAGCCCATATCGAGGATCTGAGCGGATTGCGGCCACTTCTCTTGCAACATTTTCCAGGTATTGATGTCCTGTTTTCTGGCCAGGTTATTCCATGCCACGACGCGCCTGAAGGGGTTGTCGCGGTCGAGCAGAGCCATGGCCATAATATCGCGACCATCCTGCAGGATAATGCGCTGTGGCTCATGCTGGAGCGTAATCGCGCGGCCGTCGAGATCGGTGACGGTGAGCGGATATTGCGCGGCAAAGCTACAGAGAGGAGTGGAAATCAGGGCAGTAAGGATGAACGAACCTACTGATTTTCTTGCCATAATATGCGTTCCGTTTGCTAATTTATAAATATAATGATTCTGAGAATTATTCTCGTGTAAACATAAACGGCAAGTATATCAACGGCAAATGACTTAAAATGTAACAAATTTGTTGGAATTTATTCGCGCAATCAGAAGCGGGACGCGGCAGACCAAAAGTCGATAGAAAAGTCCGAAATCAGTTTTAAGAACAATCCCTAAAGCCAGACGGTAAAATCTTGTGCCATGCTAAATGCGACTCATAACATTAAGTTCGTTAGCGAGAGAGGACATTATGAAAAAAGCAATGATTGCGTTATCTGCGATTCTGGTAGCAGCTCCTGTTTTTGCTGTAACAACGACACACGCAACCGACGATACCGTCGCGGCGGCCCATGAAGGGGCGAACACCGCGAAAGAAAAACTGCACGAGGCCCAGCACCAGGGTGAAGAGCAGCAGCTGAAAGCCAAACACGCGGCAGAAGGCAAAAGCGACAGCGTAGGCAGCGAAGTCAGCGAAGGCGCGCAGAAAACCTGGAATAAGACCAAAGAAGGGACTGAGAAGGGCTGGAACGCGACTAAAGAAGGCACCGAAAAAGGCTGGAATAAGACCAAAGAGGTCAGCAAAGAAGGCTGGGATAAAACCAAGCAGGGTGCCGAAGAGCTAAAAACCAAAGTCACTGAGTAATCTCTGGCTATTTTCTAAAAAAGGTCGCGAAAGCGGCCTTTTTTGTTATTTGGTGCGCTTTGTTCAGCGTCGGGATAATATTTTAAAAACGTTATCATGCTCTCTCCCTGGATTTTTAGCCGCACAGCGGCGGCGAATTTATAAGTCCCCGGGAGCACCGGTCGCCAGGTGAACGGGGGGAATGCATGCAGCCAGGACATGCGCCTTAAAAGATGAAAGGTATAAGCCAGGAATTATCCTGGTTATATTGTTACTCACTATTCCTCCACATTTTCCCGGTACAAAGGAAATATATCAGGAGGTGTATTATGAAAAAGATTCTTTCACTGGCGATTATTCTATCTTGTGCTTTGACTTCCGTCTCCTGGGCGGATGGTCCTGGCGGCAACAACCGCGGTCAGCAGCAGGTCTGGCAGCAAGACGCCGGCCGCGGTGGCCCGGACGGCAACCGTCAGCAGGGGCCGGGCAAGGGGCCGCAGGCCAACAATCATCAGGGTAACGACGATAACCGTGGCCCGTCGCGCGGTGACAAGGGGCCGCAGGGCAATCCTCATCAGGAGCGCCATGAGCGGGACCATTTCGCGTGGAACGGCCATGATTTTCGCAAAGGTCAGCCGGCTCCGGAACGTTATCGCGGCAATGATTACCGGATAAACGACTGGAACGATCGCGGATTACCGGCACCGCCGCACGGACAACACTGGTCCTATATTGACGGTAACTATGTGCTGATTGCCGCCGCGACCGGGATTATTACGTCGATCCTGATTAACGGCGCGCTGAGCCACTAACCTTTTCTGCTTTAACCTCGCAACCGCCTCCTCCGGAGGCGGTGCTGTGCACCTGTTCGCGCTACCGATTTCCGCGTCTGCGGGACGGTAGTCCGGCCAGCCTGGCGCTATCGGGCGATGCCCACCTGCCCCTGTTCTCACATCAAATCCGCTTAAAAACCGCAAAGTTGAAAATATCATCCTTGCGCCTCTTCTTTGATGTTTTATCTGCTTATTTAGGCTTTATAAATGAGTATTGTGCTTCATGATTAATAAAAGGCAGAGAATGTAAGACGTTTCCTGGTTCAGGTGATAGTAAAACTCGTACGCTTCGCCGTTAAATCGCTATGAATAAATCAGATGAAAACCCCGCGCGGAATAAGAAATCCTGCTTGCAATAAACCCTTAGCACGTTAAGTTATTAAAGCTTAGCACTTGATTCTATATCCCGGAGACCGGCATGACCGACTGTGTAATTCCTGAAATTAAAGCTACCGAAGATGAAATGATTGCGATCCGTCATTATTTGCACGCCCATCCGGAATTAAGCCTGGAAGAGTTTAATACCAGCGAGCTGGTGGCCGGAAAACTGACCGAGTGGGGCTATACGGTGACCCGCGGGCTGGCGAAAACCGGGGTGGTAGGAACGTTAAGCAAGGGCGATTCGCCGCGTACTATCGGCCTGCGCGCCGACATGGACGCGCTGCCGATTTTCGAAGCGACCGATCTCCCCTGGGCCAGCACCGTGGCCGGAAAAATGCACGCCTGCGGCCACGACGGCCACACCACCATTCTGCTGGCGGCGGCGAAATATATCGCCTCGCCGGCCTGCCAGTTCAACGGCACGGTACACCTGATTTTCCAGCCCGCGGAAGAAGCGATCGGCGGCGCGGATTTAATGATCAAAGACGGCCTGTTTGAGCGCTTTCCCTGCGAGCGCATCTTCGGCCTGCACAATATGCCGGGCCTGCCGGTGGGGAAAATCGGCTTTTACGCCGGGAATTTTATGGCCTCGGCGGATACGGTAAAAATCACCATTACCGGCTACGGCGGCCACGGCGCGCATCCCGAGCGCACCGTCGATCCCATTGTTACCGGCGCGGCGCTGGTGATGAATCTGCAAAGCATCGTTGCGCGTAACGTACCGCCGGGCGAAACCGCGGTGGTGAGCGTCGGCACCTTCCAGGCGGGTATCGCCTCCAACGTCATCCCTGAGAACGTGGTGATGGAGCTGAGCGTGCGGGCGATGAAGCCGGAAATTCGCGACCTGCTGATTAAGCGGATCAAGGAGCTCGCTGATTTTACCGCCAAAAGCTACGGCGCCAGCAGCGAGGTAGCGGTTTTTGACTCCTATCCGGTACTGACCAACAGCGTCGAAGAGACCGAATTCGCCAAAGCGCTGGCGCTGGACGTCTTTGGCGAGGAGGGCGTGCTGGAATCCATTTCGCCGATGAACGCCAGCGAAGATTTCGCCTTTATGCTCCAGCAGCGCCCCGGCTGCTACTTCCTGCTGGGCAATGGCGAGAAAGGCGGGAAGGGCAGCTGTATGGTGCACAACCCCGGCTATGACTTTAATGATGACATTATTTCTACCGGCGCGACGCTGTTCGCCCGGTTAGTTGAAACACACTGCCGTTGATCTCTGGAGTCCGTAAATAATGAAAAAATCTCTTCTGCTGTGGGTCGCGCTGATGGCCTCAACTTCAGCCCTGGCCGCAGAAAATAAGGAAATTCGCTTTGGCGTCGATCCGACTTTCGCGCCGTTTGAATGGAAAGATCCGCAGGGTAAGCTGGCGGGTTTTGATATTGACCTCGGCAACGCGATTTGCGCCCAGCTGCAGGCGAAGTGCGTGTGGGTGGAAAGCAACTTCGACGGCATTATTCCGGCGCTGAAGGCGCGTAAGTTCGACGCGATCCTCTCCGGCATGTATATGACCGAGAAGCGCAAAGAGCAGATCGGCTTTAGCGACAAGCTGTACAACGGCCCGGTGTTCCTCGTGGCGCGTAAAAACACCCTCGCCGGGAATACCGTCGAGCAACTGAAGGGCAAAACCATCGGCGTAGAGCAGGGCTCGGCGCAGGAGACTTACGTTAACCAGCACTGGCGCACGGCGGGGATCAATATCGTCGCCTATCAGGGGGCGGATCGCGTGGTTCAGGATCTGGAGTCCGGGCGTATTGACGGCGCGGTGCTTTCCGGGATGATGGCCGACTACAGCTTCCTGCAGCAGCCGCAGGGTAAAGATTTTGCCTTCGTTGGCGGCCACCTGAAGGACGACAAGCTGTTCGGCGCCGGCGCGGCGATTGGCCTGCGCAAAGAGGACGATGCTCTGCGCCAGGAGATTAACGGCGCGATTGCCACTATTCTCGCCGACGGCACCTATAAAAAGTTAGCCGGGAAATATTTTAGCTTTGACGTCTATTCCGGGACATAATGTTGTTATGCATTCAGCGGGCACGGATAGCCCGCTTCAAGCTTCCTTTTCTTACTATCCCGTAATTGTCCTTTTCTGGCCCTCACGGCGTTCCGAAGGATACTGAATATAAGCGATAAGGAGTGAACGGCATGATGACACGTCCCTTGGGCAAAACCGGATTTTCCATCGCCCCGCTGGTGTTTGGCGGTAACGTTGTTGGCTGGACCATCGATGAAAAAACCAGTTTTGCCATTCTTGATGCGTTTATAGACCACGGCTTCGATGCTATCGACACGGCGGATGTCTACTCCCGCTGGGCGGATGGCAACCAGGGCGGCGAGTCTGAAACCATTATCGGCCGCTGGCTACAGGCGCGGCCAGGCATGCGCGATAAGGTAAAGCTCTTCACCAAAGTGGGTTCCGATTTAGGCCTTCCCGGTCATAAAGGGTTGAAAAAAGCCTGGATCCAGCAGGCGGTGGACGACTCCCTGCGACGCCTGAATACCGATTATATTGACCTCTATTTCGCCCACTGGCCGGACCCGGAAACGCCGGTCGCCGAAACCCTCGACGCCTTCCACGCCCTACAGCAGGCGGGGAAAATCCGCGCCATGGGCGCCTCGAACCTCGATGCGCAGCAGCTTTCAGGCGCGCTGGAGGTGTCGCGTAAAAGCGGCCTGCCGGCCTGGCAGGTGCTGCAGCCGGAATACAATCTTTATCATCGCTCGGCTTTTGAGGGCGCGCTCTGCGACCTGTGCATCAGCCGCGATATCGGCGTGGTGACCTACTACAGCCTGGCGTCCGGCTTCCTGACCGGCAAATACCGCCAGCAGTCCGACCTGGCGCAAAGCCAGCGCGGGGGCGGTATCGGCAAATACCTCAATCCTCGCGGGCTGCGTATTGTCGATACCCTGGTTGAAGTGGCGGAGCAAAGCGGCGCTAAACCTGCCGAAGTCGCGCTGGCCTGGCTGATGAGCCGCGACGGCGTGACGGCGCCCATCGCCAGCGCCACCAGCCTCGCTCAGGTGGAGAGCTTTGCTCGCGCCGCCGCGCTGAGCCTGAGCGCCGGGCAGCTGGCGCGTCTGGATACCGCCAGCGCGTAGTGATTGAGGCCGGAGCCTGTCGGGTTCCGGCCTTTTGTCTCTCCGCGTTTTGTTGCGCATGCTTCCTCACCTTCCGCCCAAACCTCTGCGGCGCATCCCTTTCAGCGAAAAATGAAACGTTTTTCCAGACGGCAAAAGCCAGGCTTGATTACGATAAGATAATGCGTATAGTTCTCATTCTTCTTCTTGTTTGCAGTTTTATCAGGAGATAACCTGCGTACGTCGCGGGCTCACAGGGAAACGGCGAAGGCACTGGATGGGGCTCACAGGCGCAAGACCGGAAACGCGAATTTCGGCGGCGGAGTCACTATCGGATCGTTGATTTTGTTCAGGACTGATCTTATGAAACGCACTCTCCCGGCGCTGGCCGTCTCTGCCAACTTAAGCGGCTGCGCCGCACCGGCTTTCCCGCTGCGGAAAACGCTACTGGCGTTAACCATTGGCGCAATCTCCCATTCGGCAACGGCGGCGGAAAACGTCGCCGAACGCCAGAAAAGCGAAGAAACGATGGTCGTTCAGGCCGCATCCGCCAGCGATTTTAAAGCCGGCGGCGATTTGATAGTGCCCGCCTATCTCGATGGTCAAATAGCCAACGGCGGCCGTCTCGGGATGCTCGGCGAACAAAACGCGATGGACGTTCCGTTTAGCATCATCGGCTATACCTCGAAGCTTATCGAGGATCAGCAGGCGAAAACCATCGCCGATGTGGTCAGCAACGATGCCGGGGTTCAGCCGGTGCAGGGCTACGGTAACTACGCCGAGACCTACCGCATTCGCGGCCTTAAATTTGACGGCGATGATATGACCCTGAGCGGGCTGGCGGGCGTGGTGCCGCGTCAGGTGGTGGATACCGCCATGCTTGAGCGGGTCGAAATTTTTAAAGGCGCCAACGCTCTGCTTAACGGTGCGGCCAGCTCCGGCGTCGGCGGGATGATCAACCTGGAGCCCAAGCGCGCGGAAGATACCCCGACCGCCCGCGTGGGCGTCGACTATACCTCGGATTCTCAGGTCGGCGGCACGCTGGATTTGGGCCGCCGCTTTGGCGACGACAACCAGTTCGGCGCGCGGGTGAATCTGGTGCACCGCGAAGGCGAGGCGGCGGTGGAGAGTGATAAGCGCAGAACCACGCTGGCCTCCATAGGGCTCGATTATCGCGGCGAACGGATGCGCAGCTCGTTTGACTTTGGCTATCAGAAAAAAACCTTCCACGGTAGCCCGATGGGCATCAACATTTCGGGCGTCGATTTTATTCCGCGCCTGCCGGATAACACCCACAACTACACACAAAAATGGGCTTACAGCGATATCGAAAATGAGTTCGGTATGCTGAGAATGGAATACGACATTGTCGATAAATGGACCGCCTACGCCGCTCTGGGGGCGCAGCATGCCCATGAAATCGGTCTCTATAGCGCCTCGAAGCTGATTGACCGGGCGGGCAACGCCACGGCGGGGCGCCTGGACACCAACCGCTATATGGATACCGCCAGCGGCATGGCCGGGATACGCGGCGAATTCGCCACCGGTTTTGTGTCGCACAAGGTCAACGTCGGCTATTCGGCGAAAACCCAGAACGACAAAACCGCGTGGCGGATGTCGAAGGCGGCGGATAATCCGCTGGTGAATATCTACGATACCCGTCCGGTTGCGCCCCCGGCGAACGCATCATTCGGCGGCGACTATGGAGATCCGCTCACCAGCGGCCGCACCCGTTCCCAGGGCTGGCTGCTGAGCGACACCCTCGGCGTGCTGGACGATACGCTGCTGTTCACCGTCGGCGCCCGTCATCAAAAAGTGGTGGTGCGCAACTACGATAAAGTCACCGGCCTGCAAAGCGATGCGTATGACGACAGCCGCTGGATGCCGACCTATGGCGTGGTCTATAAGCCGTGGCAGGTTCTCTCTTTATACGCTAACCATACCGAAGCCCTGCAGCCGGGCAGCAATGCGCCAACCTCCGCCGCTAACTATGGGGAAAGCGTCGGAATTATTCACTCAAAACAAAACGAAGTCGGGATGAAGGCGGATTTTGGCCGCATTGGCGGCTCGCTGGCGCTGTTTGAAATTAAAATGCCTTCCGCCTACCTGGATAGCCAGAAACGCTATGGCCTTAACGGCGAGCAGCGCAATCGCGGCGTGGAATTTAACGTATTCGGCGAACCGCTGTACGGCCTGCGCCTTAACGCCAGCGCGACTTGGCTGAAAGCCGAACTGTCGAAAACCAAGGATGGCGTCAATGATGGTAAAACGGCCATCGGCGTACCGGGCTTCTACGCGGTGCTTGGCGCAGAGTATGACATCAAACCTATCGACGGCCTGACCGCCACCGCACGCCTCAATCACTCGGGTTCGCAGTATGCCGACCAGGCGAACAGCAAGAAGATTGATAGCTTCACGACCCTGGATCTCGGCGTGCGCTATCGTCTGGCGCTTAACGAGAACCAGAATCAGATGACGGTACGCGCGGGCGTCGATAACGTGACGGATGAGAACTACTGGTCCGGCGCGGACGACAGCGGAACCTATCTGTTCCGCGGCGAACCGCGCACGTTCAAGGTTTCGGTCGGCTACGAATTTTAAGGCAAAACCGCAGGAGCGGGCAGGGCGGCTCGCCGGTTGTAATAAATCAATGAATGTATAAAGCCAAGGCATCTGCGGCTTGAAGTATGACGATTTTATACCCTAAATAATTCGAGTTGCAGGAAGGCGGCGACGCAGGGAATCCCCAGGAGCTTACTCCAGTAAGTGACTGGGGTGAGCGAGAAAAGCCAACGCACATGCAGCTTGAAGTATGACGGGTATAAGTGTTAAAAGGTGCCCCTTCATATATACACACAGGGGATCGACGTGAAAGACGCGTCAACATCGTCGGATGCCGTAGAGGAAAGCGGCCCGACGCTTCATCGCGGTTTACAGAACCGACATATTCAACTTATCGCCCTTGGCGGCGCCATCGGTACTGGCCTGTTTCTCGGCATCGGGCCGGCGATTCAAATGGCGGGACCGGCCGTACTGCTCGGCTATGCCGTCGCCGGGATAGTTGCCTTTCTAATCATGCGCCAGCTGGGCGAAATGGTCGTCGAAGAACCGGTTTCAGGCTCCTTTGCCCACTTTGCTTATAAATACTGGGGCCCGTTCGCCGGTTTTCTTTCCGGCTGGAACTACTGGGTGATGTTCGTGCTGGTCGGGATGGCGGAGCTGACCGCCGCCGGGATATATATGCAGTACTGGCTGCCGGATGTGCCGACGTGGATCTGGGCCGCCGCGTTCTTCATCATTATCAACGCCGTAAACCTGGTGAACGTGCGCCTGTACGGCGAAGCGGAGTTCTGGTTCGCGCTGATTAAGGTGCTGGCGATTATCGGCATGATCGGCTTTGGCCTGTGGATGCTGTTCGGCGGCCACGGCGGCAGCAAGGCGGGAATCGATAACCTGTGGAAACACGGCGGTTTCTTCGCCACCGGCTGGCACGGCCTGATCGTGTCGCTGGCGGTGATCATGTTCTCCTTCGGCGGACTGGAGCTTATCGGCATTACCGCCGCGGAAGCGCAGAACCCGGAAAAGAGCATCCCGAAAGCGGTTAACCAGGTGGTATACCGTATTCTGCTGTTTTATATCGGTTCGCTGGTGGTTCTGCTGGCGCTCTATCCGTGGGTGGAAATCAAATCCGACAGCAGCCCGTTCGTGATGATCTTTCATAATCTCGACAGCAACGTGGTGGCTTCCGCGCTGAACTTCGTGATTCTGGTAGCGTCGCTGTCGGTTTATAACAGCGGCGTTTACTCAAATAGCCGGATGCTGTTCGGTCTGTCGGTGCAGGGCAATGCGCCGAAGTTTCTCGCCCGCGTCAGCAAGCGCGGCGTGCCGGTTAACTCCCTGCTGCTCTCGGGGATTATCACCTCGCTGGTGGTGCTGCTTAACTATCTGCTGCCGCAGAAAGCCCTCGGCCTGCTGATGGCGCTGGTGGTAGCAACGCTGCTGCTGAACTGGATTATGATCTGCCTGGCGCACCTCAAGTTTCGCGCCGCCCAGCGGCGCAAGGGGCGCGAGTCGAAGTTTAAAGCGCTGCTGTCGCCCGCCGGAAACTATATCTGTATCGCCTTTCTGGGGCTGATCCTGGTGCTGATGTGCACGATTGACGGGATGCGCCTGTCGGCGATTCTGCTGCCGGTGTGGATCCTGTTCCTGTTTGTGGCCTTTAAAACCCTGCGCCGTTCGGCGTAGCGCGATCGCCCCGTCGTCCGGCGGGGCATTATCTCTTTTTATTGTGATCTTCTTCGCGCTTAGCGTATTTTGCCCGCGATCTTCTTTTTGTAATCGATTACTTTTTATTTGAGCGTATTTGTAATCGATTACTTTTTGAGGGCGGTCGAAATGGTCACAACAACCGAAGGTCGTGAAAGTCCCCGCGTAGCCCACCGTTTTCTGGTGCCGCGGCTGTCGTTAATGATGTTTATGCAGTTCTTTATCTGGGGTAGCTGGTCGGTGACGCTGGGGCTGGTGATGACCCGCTATGAGATGTCGCTGCTGATCGGCGATGCTTTCTCCGCCGGGCCGATTGCCTCTATTCTCTCGCCGTTTGTGCTGGGAATGCTGGTCGATCGCTTTTTCGCTTCGCAGAAGGTGATGGCGGTGATGCATCTGGCCGGAGCGGTTATTCTGTGGTTTGTCCCGCAGGCGCTGGTGGCGCAAAACGGCGCGCTGCTGATTGGCCTGCTGTTCGGCTACACCCTGTGCTATATGCCGACGCTGGCGCTGACCAACAACATCGCTTTCCACAGCCTGGCGAACGTCGATAAAACCTTTCCGGTGGTGCGCGTCTTCGGCACCATCGGCTGGATCATCGCCGGTATCTTCATCGGCGTCACCGGTATCTCCGATACCACCGGCATTTTTACCCTGGCGGCGCTCTGCTCGGCGGCGTTGGCCGTTTATAGCCTGACGCTTCCGCACACGCCGGCGCCGGCGAAAGGGACGCCGGTCCAGTTTCGCGATCTGCTGTGCGCCGACGCTTTCGCGCTGCTGAAAACGCGCCACTTCCTGATTTTCTCCCTCTGCGCGACGCTGATTTCGATTCCGCTGGGGACCTACTACGCCTATACCGCCTCTTATCTGGCGGATGCCGGCATCGCGGACGTCAGCACCGCGATGTCGTTCGGTCAGATGTCAGAAATTTTCTTTATGCTGGTGATCCCGCTGCTGTTCCGCCGCCTCGGGGTGAAATACATGCTGCTGATCGGCATGGCGGCGTGGTTCGTACGCTACGCCTTCTTTGCGCTGGGGGTCAGCGAAGAGGGGCGCTTCCTGCTCTATCTCGGCATCCTGTTGCACGGCGTGTGCTATGACTTTTTCTTTGTTGTCGGCTTTATCTATACCGACCGCGTGGCCGGTGAAAAAGTGAAGGGCCAGGCGCAAAGCATGATCGTGATGTTCACCTACGGTATCGGCATGCTGCTGGGGTCGCAGATCTCCGGCGCGCTGTACAACCATCTGGTGGCAGGCCAGAGCGTACCGCAGGCGTGGGTGACCTTCTGGTGGATCCCGGCGGTGGCCGCTGCGGTTATCGCGCTGATTTTCCTTTTCTCTTTCCATTACAACGAGAAAGAGCCGCGTTAATTTTTCAGGAGGTGGTATGAAAACAATCAAAGGACCGGGCATTTTCCTGGCGCAGTTTATCGGCGCGCAGGCGCCGTTTAATACCCTGGAGGGCCTGGCGCAGTGGGCCGCCGGTTTGGGCTATCAGGCACTGCAGATCCCCTGTAACCATCCGGCGATTTTCGACGTTGAACGCGCCGCCGCGAGCCAGACCTACTGCGATGAGGTGAGCGGCATCCTGGCGGAACAGGGCCTGGCGATCGGCGAGCTGTCCACCCATCTTGAGGGGCAGCTGGTGGCCGTTCATCCGGCTTATGATACGGCCTTTGACGCGTTTGCGCCCGCCGCGCTGCGCGGTAACCCGCAGGCGCGCCAGCAGTGGGCGGTAGAGAAAGTGCGCCAGGCGGCGGTGGCCTCGGCGCGTCTGGGGCTGAAGGCGCATGCCACCTTTTCCGGGGCGCTGGCGTGGCCTTATTTTTATCCATGGCCGCCGCATAATCAGCCGCTTCTCGATGAGGCCTTTGATGAACTGGCCCGGCGCTGGCGACCGCTGCTGGACGTTTTTGACGAACAGGGCGTGGATATCTGCTACGAAATCCATCCCGGCGAAGATCTGCATGACGGCGTGACCTTCGAGCGTTTCTTGCAGCGGGTCGATAACCATCCGCGCTGTAATATGCTCTATGACCCCAGCCACCTCCATCTTCAGCAGATGGACTACCTGGCGTATATCGATATCTATCATTCGCGAATCAAAGCCTTTCACGTCAAAGATGCCGAATTCCGCCGCGACGGGCGCAGCGGGGTCTACGGCGGCTATCAGAACTGGCAGCAGCGGGCGGGGCGTTTTCGTTCGCTGGGCGATGGGCAGATCGATTTCAAAACGATTTTCAGCAAGCTCACCGAGTATGATTTTGACGGCTGGGCGGTGCTGGAGTGGGAGTGCTGCCTGAAGGACGCGGAGGTCGGCGCGCGCGAAGGCAGCGAGTTTATCCGCCGCCATATCATCCCGGTCTCCGGGCGGGCGTTTGACGATTTCGCCGCAGGCAAGGAGGGGGAATAATGATTCAGGTCGGCATTATTGGCTCCGGATTTATCGGGCCGGCGCATCTGGAAGCGCTGCGTCGGGTGGGCGACATCGAGGTGGTGGCGCTGTGCGACGGTTCGCTGGAGATGGCGCAGCAGAAGGCGCGCCAGCTCAACGTGGCGCACGCCTACGGTAGCGTTGAGGCGCTGCTGGCGCATCCCGGGCTACAGGTGGTGCATAACTGTACGCCGAACCATCTGCATGCGCGGATTAACCGACAGATCCTCTCCGCCGGGCTGCACGTCTTTTCGGAAAAGCCGCTCTGCATGACCGCGGAGGAGGCCCGTGAGCTGGTGGCGCTGGCGGAAAGCGCCGGGGTGATTCATGGCGTCAGCTTTGTTTATCGCCAGTTTGCCATGGTGCAGCAGGCGGCGGCGATGATGCGCAACGGCGATGTCGGGAGGCTGTTTGCGGTGCACGGCAGCTATTTGCAGGACTGGATGCTGCTGGAGACCGACTATAACTGGCGGGTGGATTCGGCGCAGGGCGGGGCCTCGCGGGCGATGGCCGACATTGGTTCCCACTGGTGCGATACGGTGCAGTTTATGACCGGCCGACGCATTGTGGAGGTGATGGCGGATCTCTCCATCGTCTGGCCGACGCGCCAGGCGCCCGTGGCCGGCGACGCGACGTTCAGCCAGCATCGCGATGATATCGCGTATGAAGCGCGGCCCGTCGATACCGAAGATTTGGGGTCGGTCCTGTTTCGCTTCGACGATGGCAGCAAGGGGAGCTTTATCGTTTCGCAGGTCAGCGCCGGGAGAAAAAACGGCCTGACGGTGGAGATCGGCGGCAGCCGCTGTTCGCTGGCCTGGGATCAGGAAGTGCCGCAGCGGCTGTGGATTGGCCATCGCCAGGGGCCAAACCAGCTGCTGAGCGACGATCCGAGCCTGATGCTCGGCGAGGCCGCCGCCAGCGCCCACTTCCCCGGCGGGCATAATGAAGGCTGGCCCGATGCGTTTAAAAATATGATGCTGAGCTTTTATCAGGCGGTGCGCGCCGGTGAGATGCCGCCGGCATCGTCACGGCGTTTCGCCTCGTTCTACGAGGGGGCGGACGTGATGTACATCATTGCGGCGATAGTGAAAAGCCATCAGCAGCAGCGCTGGGTGAAGGTGGAAAGGTAAGCCGAAGGCGCGGTGCGCATTTCGCGCACCCGCTGGGTTATTTCACGCCAAAATAGCCGTCGAGATACGTTCCGGCCAGTTCATTACCGAACAGCACGGCGTCTTTATTTTCCATTTCGTTATCCCATTTATCGCTGACGTTGCCGGTAAATGCGTGCTGGGTTTTTGTGCCCTCTGCCACCTGCTGCCTGATTGCGTCGGCGGTACGGCGGGCGTCGCTTTCGCTCATCCCCGACTTTCTGTCCTGCTGGCCGCGGGCATAGATGTCGGTAAAGTTCGGCAGATTTAAGCGGTAGTTTTCCTGACGGTTACTAACGAAGTTACCGCCGACGAAATCGCTGCGGTGTGAGACAAAATAGTAAGCGTGGCGTTCCGGGGAAGATTTTGAGGAGGTACAGCCGGAAAGGGCGGCAAGCGAACAGCCGAGCGCGATAAGCGCTATTTTTAGTTTCATTGATATCATCATCCATAATTATTAGAACAGGTACACCGATCATTCGGCTACAGAACAAAACGGCTAATTATGTCTGTACGGTAGCACCTGAAGACCCATGAATCCAAGGGTCTTCAGGCAGCATTTTTTAGATCTGCGCCAGCCCGCCATCAACGTAGATTTCAGCGGCGTTAATAAAGCTCGCGTCGTCTGAGGCCAGGAAAGCTACCGTTTTAGCCACTTCTTCCGGCTCGCCAATGCGGCCCAGCGGGACGTCAGCGGCCAGCATATCGAAGAGCTCCTGACGCTGCTCTTCCGTGACAAGTCCCCCCAGACCGGGCGTACGGACGGGGCCCGGGCTGACCACATTCACGCGGATACCGCGCGCCTTCAGGTCCAGCGCCCATGAGCGGGCCAGGTTACGCACGGCGGCCTTACTGGCGCTGTAAACGCTGAAGTTCGCGGTGCCTTTCACCGCCGCAGTCGAGCCGGTAAGGATGATGGAAGCTCCCTGGGTTAACAGCGGCAAGGCCTTCTGGACGGTGAACAGTACGCCGCGCACGTTGGTAGCGAAAATGCGATCGAAGTGCTCTTCCGTTATGGCGCCCAGCGGCATCATATCGCCGCCGCCCGCATTGGCAAAAAGCACATCCAGTCGCCCTGATTCGCTGGCAATGGTCGAAAACACCCTATCGAGGTCGCTTAATATCGAGGCATCGGCGCGGATCCCGCTGGCGGCGGGACCGATTAACGTGACCGCCGCATCAAGCTCTTCCTGACGGCGACCGGTGATATAGACCGTCGCCCCCTGCGAGGCCAGCTCCCGGGCTGATGCCAGGCCGATGCCCGAGGTGCCGCCGGTGACCAACGCGATTTTTGCCGAAAGTGTTTTACTCATGATGCACTTCCTTAACTAAAGTATGAATATGCCAATTGAGTCATCCACTTACCGTGACCACCTGGCGACTGAGTACGGGAGTCACTCTATCGTCAGCCACGGATGCAAAAAACGGAGTAATGTGAAAAACACTCTTCACACCGGTGAATAATCAGCGGCTATTATCAGGAAAAATGAATAATGGATCGGTTTTCAGCCCTTAAAGTTTTTACGCGCGTTGTCGAAGCCAACAGTTTTACCCGGGCCGCAGACTCCCTGAATATGCCCAACGCCACCCTCAGTAAAGCCATTCAACAGCTTGAATCGCATCTGGGCGTGTGCCTGCTGCAGCGCACGACCCGACGCATTACCGTCACGCCGGAAGGGCGTGAATACTATGAAAAAGCGGTGCGGATTCTGAAAGAGCTGGACGAGATTGATACCTCATTTCGCGCTTCCCGCAATAAGCCAAAGGGCCACCTGCGCGTCGCGGTAGGCGGTTCCACCGCTCGCGACGTGCTGATCCCGCTGCTGGCTGATTTTATGACGACCTATCCGGATATCCGCATCGATCTGGCGGTCGCTGACAGCCCCTCGGACCTTATCAGCGGCAATATCGACTGCGCGATTAGAGGAGGGCCGCTGGACGACTCGACGCTGATCGCGCGCAAAATCGGCGAAGCAACGATTGTGACCTGCGCTACGCCGGGCTATTTCAGGCTTTATGGTGTTCCCGCGTATCCCGATGAGCTGAAGAACGGACATCGGCTGGTCAGCTATTTATCTCCCGCCAGCGGAAGAGCCTTCCCGTTCCGCTTTCTGGATAACGGCATCAGTCAGGAGATCAAAACGGAACATCACCTTGGCGTAAATGAGAGTAACGCGCATATCGCGGCTGCGGAGGCTGGGCTGGGTATTGTGCAGACCTTCTCATATTCGTTGAGAAATGCGCTGGCGAACGGAACACTGGTGGAAATACTCAGCAAATGGCGCCCGGCCCCTTATCCCTTTCACGTGGTTTATGCGCAAAATCGCCACGTCACATCCCGGCTACGCGTATTTATCGACTGGCTGGCGGAGGCATTTCCGGCGGCGGCGAGTGGGCCACTGCCCACCGGAGCCAGAGAATGACGATTGCCTGCGAATATTATGCATCGCGTGATGATAAATTAAGTCACAAAATTGTATGCTCGCTTCGAGTAAGGGAATCAGGCAGCGATGTTTTGCTATATATGATATAGTTAAATTATATGATGGTTCTATTAAAATATTTAATGAAAGGTGTTAACGTTATTTTTCCGAAGGTCTGGAATTATAAATTAGTCTTTTGTTTTCTATGGTTATAGTAAATATAATAGCGGCAATAATTTTTGTTTATAGTATGTTTGATATTCCATATGTATCTTTTTGAAAATATTTTTTAGCCACTCAAGAGGTAAGCGTAATGCCGGCAGGTAACCATGAGATTAAATGTATGGCGTGTGGTTTAAACTGCCCTATTGAAGCGGAAGATAAAATGGAGCGATCCCTTTGCGGAGAGAGGAAGTTTTCTGTATGGCCAGATAAAAACTATTTTTTTAAGCGAGCGGTTAATGATTTGGTTTTTCGTGAAATTACCTGTTTTCTGCCTGAGGGAATGGTGGTAGTGGATTTCTCCCTCGACAATATTTTGTATTTTCTGCATGAGGAGTGGGCTGAAAAACTGCAGGAGACCGGGCTGAAAGTTATTTTACTCGCGGATAAGAGCATGCTGCCCATGGCTAATTTTTGGATGCTGCGCTCCGGATTATTATGGTCGGTGGTGGAAGTCAACGATAGCTTAAGCAGCTTAATCAAGAAAATAAAACGCATCATGCTGGGGCGAAATCTTCGCTGCCGGCGCACACCGTCGCTGACGGAGCATGAAATGAAGACGCTGCGCCTGCTGGCGGACGGGCATTCCAGCCAGGATATCGCCCGCATCATGGCGTGCGATACCCGCAGCGTCTACCGCTTTCAATACTCTTTATGCAAGAAGTTCGGCGGACTCAATCGCCTGCGCGAGCTGCGCTTCAGGCATAACATACCCGCTCTGGATCGGCAGTGATTAGTCAGAGGCATCGGTAAAGCAGCTGCTTCCTAAGCGATGGTATTTACCCAGTGCGACAATAAATTTTTTATTACCGTATTGAGCCTTAGGATCTTTCCAGCTTTCCCCTGGCAGCATGTAAAATTGCGTTGAACTTTCATCATCACCATTGCATCCTTTCTGGATAACAACTCTAAAAAAGGTGTTACCGGTATTTTTAATAGTGCCTGTTTCTTCGTTTATCTCATACTTGAACTGCGTTTTACGCGGGCGCACGATGAGAATGGTGCTCATAGACACTGAGGGAACGACATCCATTTGTTTCTGATCCTGACGCCAGGGGAAAATCGTAACCGGGGTTTCCTTAAAAATTACCCGATAATATCTCTCAACGGCATCTTTAGGCCCACGGTAATAGAGTTTAAAATATTCCTGGCCATTCGCCTGTACCGTGAACTTCAGCGGCGACCAGACCAGATCTTTATCCTGGCCGGGAACGGGTCTTTCATCTCCGCTGCCCGGTCGGGAGATTTTATAAGCCGATATGGTATACAAATTGTTGTTTTTTGTATCATTGACTATTGGCCGGGAGATAAAATCTTTACTGGCATCCATATCATAGATAATAGAGTCAAAGTACACCGCAGACGCGGGCGGCATCCACAGCCCGCATAATCCGATGACAAGGATTTTTTTCATCATACCCCCCGATCGACGCCAATCCAGGTGGCGGTCACTTTCACATCTCCGGTAGCGTTGACGACACCCATCCAGTCATGGCCATTGGTGGTGAACTGTGAATGCGGGTCATCCATCGGAAACAGCAGTTTCAGCGTGGTGGTAAAAAAGAAACCATCGTTAACGTTGGCGTTCCAGGCCGTCTGAACCCAGGCGGCATTGGTCATATCGACAGGATCTTCGCCGCAGCTGTTGCGGACTTTTACCGCTTTACCGGTAGCGGACGTCCATTCGAGGTAGGCCGGGACGGGCACTTTTAGCGTCTCGTCCGCTGAGGTAAACAGGCAGTACGGCAGACCATACATGTTGATGGAGTCGCCGATGACCTGGGCGGTGATGCTATCGGCCTGACGCGATGCGGAGGTGGTGACTTTATACTCAAAGGTGATGGGCTCTTCGCTACCGATCTTGCCGGATGCTTGTGGATGCGAACGCCCGTCGCTGGCGACAATGCTGATGCCGTATTCCCGCGGGATGAGGTTAATTAATGTTGATGGCGTGAACTGATAATAACCCGATTGGGTGGTGACGGCGTTATCAAAATAGAAGGTAAACAGAGAATCCTTGTTGGTTAAATCCGTTCCCGCCTTGAGGACTTTTTGGAAAAAGGCGTTGGACAGGAACACGTAGACATAGTTACCTGACGGTGTGAAAACCTGGTTATAGTCGACGGTAGTGCTACTGTAGTTGTACCAGGTTGCCCCATCACCGCTGAACCTTACTTCCGATGCCGAAGGAGAGAATCCCAACATTGCCGTATCAATGAGCATCCGGATATCCAGGCTGGAGGTGAGTACTTTGGTCTCCTGTAAATTGTAAGACACCATTTTACAGATGATTCCCGAAGCTCTCGACGAACCGCTTCCGGCCTCGCCCATCTGGCATAATTCAGAGCCGAGGTTAACGCTTGGCGTGCCATCGCTGGCAATCCACACTTCAGCCATAGCACCGGTACTGTTTAACTTCAGATGCGAGACCTTTTCGAGGTTGAACGTGTAGTAGCGCCATGTTCCCCCGCTGGGGAGATCTTTACAGCGAACGCCGGAGGCAAAGTCATAATCGGTATTGGAATTCATGTAGCAAAGATTAAGCTGCAAAGAATCGATGGTCCCCACCGGCCGATCGCGAAAATACTCATAGGCCGACTGGCTCAGCGCTCCGGCGCCGTAATAACCGTTTGCTACGGTGTTGCCGGACATCGCGTGATAGTAGCCGTCTTTATCGATGACATCGGGAGAAATATAGCCAGACGCCGGGCAGCTTGAGCCCGTAGACATGCAGCGGATTCCGAGAAACGGCTGGTTAATGGGCGAATTCTCGATCCACAGGTCGAAGTAGCGGTTGGCGTAAGCCCAGCCTACGTAGGTTATATACCCCAGGCTACGCTGGTTAGTCGGATATTTTGTCCAGACGTTGGCTCCGGTGAAGCGCGGGTCGAGAGAGCTGGTGGTGATGAAATATTCGTCATCGACATCATTGTCGATAAACATATAGGAGTTGCTGCCGCTTCCGCTGTTGCTGGGGGTGAGCGCCATAGCCGGCGCGGCCAGCAGCCAGCCGGCCAGCAGCATGATGCTCTGGGGTTTAATAGACATTCTTAACATCTCCAGTCACTGATGCCGTTTGTTGTTGGATCTCACAAGGAATCTCCCCGACCCACACGGCGCCTTTCGCTTCATTCAGATCCAGATCCACTTCGCAAATGCCGCCGAATTTATCCACCAGGGTAATCACTGGATAACGCTTATCGACGTCCATGGCGAACTCACCGAGTTCGTCGGTTCGGGTTTTACCAATGTGGTTATGAATATCGGCGTTGGCGTAGTAACCGCCGCGACGGTCTTTCACCCGGCCAAATACGGTGACCAGCTGTTTGACTTCCGGATTAATCACGCTGACGTTGCCCGGATAGAGCACGACTTTGCTGCGGCGGTCGGTAACGATGTCGACGCTGTCTTCTGAGTTTTTGTCGTTCATCAGCTCCACCTTATATTCCGCGTAAGGCGGAAGGCTGATGAAGTTGCTTTTGCCGGTGAGGGGATAGCTTTGACCGTTGATCTGCGCCATCATCCGACCCTTGCCGCTGAAATTGGTGTTGACCACCAGGCCTGCGGTTTGGGTACCTTTTCCGGCATAGATATTTTTTTGCGTCCAGGCCACGCTGCCCTGTGAGCTCAGGCTGTAGTTTGAGCTGTGCTGCGATGAGCGGCTGACGGAGACGGTGCCGGCGTTATATTTGGTGTCATAGCTGACGTAACCATTGGTTGCGTAATCGTCGGCGCGATAGCTGCTATCGTCATTTTTATTCTGTTTAATTTGTTTCGAAACCGACGCCCCCACCTGGGTAATAGCGCTGTTGTCAAAGCTTTTGCGCAGCGTGGCGTTCGCCAGCATATTACCGTTCTGGCTGGACACTCCGGTGCTGAGCCAGGTGGAGAAGGGGATAGAGACATCAATATTGACGTACTTATCGCGCAGATTTTCATGGTTGTTGTACTGATAATTCTGAATACCGGCGCGCAGAGAAATCGTCGCATAGCGATTGGCTAACAGCGATTGATCGTAATCGACGTTGGTATAGGTGCTTCCGGTATATTTATTATTGGTTCGGCTGACGCTCAGCGTACCGAGGAACGGCGCGATTTTGCGCAGGTTAGCGTTGGCGCCGATGGTGACGTAGTCGTTTTTCTGCATCGGTAGCGCGTTACCGATAGAACCATACTGGCGCGACCCCCACAGGCTGCCGTACCCATCTGGTAAACTCATATTGAAGGTGGAGGTACTCTGCCAGCTGCCGTCGGTAGCGAGCAGACCCTGCTGGTTAAAGCTGAACGAGTTGTTGAAAATAACGTTCGCTTCCGTTTCATTGACGCCGTTATTGTCAAAACCGTAGAGCGTGGTTTTCAGATTCACGCCGGAAAGCCAGGCTTGGTTGGTTGCAGCGGCGACCCCGGCAATCCACGTATTCCGTGTGCCATAATTGATGTTGTAGTTGTGGCGATAGTCCATCTTGTTGTATTCGAGGCTGCCCGCGAAGGTTTGCCATGAGAGATCGCCGGTGACGCTCGATTTTCGGGCGAACGTTTTATTGATGTTCGCCGTCCTGCTGCTGACCACGCGCCCGTTAACGACCACCTGTATATCAACGTTGTAGATGCCAAACGGCAGGCGCGACGTATCCAGTTCGTAGCTGCCCATGGAGAAGTTTTGAATGCTGAGCAGTTTACCGTCACGGTAAACGTGCACTTCACCGGCGGCCGGCAGGAACACCGTTACGGGCACCAGCGCAAGCGTGTTATCTTGCGTTTGTGAACTGCTTTTATTGCCATAGCTGATGCCGTAAATGCGGCTGGAGTTCAGGGCGCTCATGCTGGCGATCGATTGCAGATTCCAGGTATCCACCATCCCCATCGCCAGGCGGCGCCCCTGATAGTCGCGTTCGTACATCGAGCGATACAGTTTGCTCTGCTGGTTGCTGGTACCAATACCGTACAGGGAACCATTGAAGTTCAGATGGTGCTCGCGCAGCGACCAGGTATTGTCCAGCGTCAGGTAGCTACTTGCGCTATCGGTATTCTCATATTTGTTGTAATAGCTTCCCATGGAGTAATTCAGTACGCTGGAGAGGTCCTGCGCAGTGGATTCTCCAAGTACGTTGGTACGCGGCAAAATAGCGGCCTGCATGGCCTCCCGGTTAACCGTTAATTCAAGATAAAATGAACGCGTATCGAGTGATAGCGAGGCGTCTTTGTTGATATAAACGCGCTGACCGTCGCCGATGCTTTTGTCCTGCATCTCGTTAATAAGCGATTTTATTTGCGGCGATAATTCAGTTCGCTCAGGGAGATCGCTGAGGGTGATCTGGTTCAGGCGAAACTCATTATCCTTGATGGTAAGGATGGCATCAGCGATTTTTTGCTGGCTGCGTTGGGTACTATTATCGCCTTCATAACGAATAAAAACAGGGACCGACATGCCCTGATATAACGCGTTAGCAAATACCGAAGGAATAACATAGTTACTGACTTTAACTGGCGCTGTAGCATTAGCTGCCCAACCCTGGTTTACCGTAATCAATAACCCAGCGAACAACGTCCCTTTGACATAACCAAGATTATCCATAATGTTACTCAGTTTACATTTATATATTGCTCACCGTGCCATATTCCAATTCGCGTTTTTTTGTTGGTGAGATCGGTATGCTTTATTTTTACGCTGACACCAGGCATGACATAATAGCGTTCACGGCAGCCTTGACCCTCATCCTTCGCTTTATCACGACAGGGTCCGTAGGAGATAACGCGGAATGAAGCGTTGCCGGTATTGGTCACCGTGTCATTATCGCGACGATAGTCAAATCTTTCTTCACGCGGCGCGACCACCAGAATGGTACCAATAATGGCAGAGGTGGTTGCCTCACCCTGTTTTTTCTTTTTACTGGCTTCGAACTCGGTCACCGGCTCATCGGTCCAGGATATGCGGTAATAACGTTCCTGGTTGTCCTGAGGTCCTTTGTAAAAAAACGAAAATTCTCTTTTGCATTTCCGGGTAATATCAGGCTGGCTGGCGTTGATAATAATTCCGATCTGCTCGCCATCGGGATAACCGTGCCGCCGGCCATCGGCGATGAAATACGCTCCACGCTGACGCTAACGTAACGCGCCGTATCGGTGGTATTAATGATTTCTTTTGCCAGAGTCGAGGCATCCGGCCCCATTATTGAGGTGACGTCTCCGACATTAATTGCATGGGAGGAGGGCGTCACGGTGAATAAGAAGAGAGAGAGTAATAATGGATTCAGTTTCATGGCGCATCCTTATAAGGAGGCCGAAGCCTCCTTGTCATACCGGACAGGTGTTGGCTACACCTGATTAGATAGTCCAGACCGCGTTGAACTGAACGCGAACGTCGCCGCTCCAGTAACCGTCGGTTAAATCTTTGAACTTAGCGGCGGTGCTGCCGTCAGAAGTCGCGGAGTCGACAGTGAAATCGAAGGAACCCTGAGTGCTGACGCGCTCGGCGCCTGCGAAGGCGGTAGCGACAGCCAGCGCATCCAGACCCGCGGAGATGTTGTTGGCGGTATCAATCATCGTTACCGGGGTGGTTTTGTTCAGCGCGTTGCCGTTCCAGCTCACACCGACGGCCAGAGTAGAGGCATCAGTGGTACGGCTCAGGGTGTTGCTGACGATCTGAGAGGTCAGCGTGAAGTCGGTCGCGCCAGACTGGCCCTGGATGGTGATGTCGAAAGCGCCTTTCTGGGCGTTAAACGCTTCAATCCCTTCAGCGTACTGGAAGTTCAGGGATTTCAGCGGAGTGACAACCAGCGCGCTGGTGGTGTCTTTAGTTGCGCTTGCATCCCAGCTTGCAGTGGCGGAAGTGGTCACGTCAGCCATTGCGTTGGTAGAGATAAGAGCCGCAGCCACAACACCCGCTAATACGATTTTTTTCATTTTAAATTTCCTGAGAATAATTAAGTTAGTTCCATTTATGGAGTTATTGCTACAAATACTGATAATGACTTTATCCAGATAGAATAATGTTTAACTTCCCTCTGCCTCCCATCTTATTCTGCAAGCTGAGCTTGATTGCGTAGATCCTCTTTTCTGCCATCTGCAATTCGTTGGCTATTTGCTTAACCGACTTTTCTGCGAGTAAAAGATCGAGAACCAGCACTTCCTGGTCGCTGAGTTTTTGGCGGTAACCTCGACCATCTCTTTGACCGAGAAACGAAAGCTGTATTTTCTTTTCAATCTCGTCTCGGGTATCGCTGGTGTTGATAATCGAAACTATCTGCTGACAGCGGTGTTTCCAGAACAGCGCCAGCGGCTGCGCTAACCTGTCGGCAATCAACACTATCCGCAACCCTGTTTTGATCAAATATTCAATCCATTTATCATTGGTGAATAATCTGATGTTGTAGCGAGAAAAATCAACAAATATAAAGCCGGAATTAGAGAAGTTGTAGTGCTTGTTAATTAAAAAACAATGCACACCATTTTTTAAATAGATGTTTTTATCGGGCCATACGCAATAGCGGGTTTCAATGCAGTTAATCGATTTTATCGTAGGTCGTGGATAGATTTCGCATTGATACTGACAGCTTATGCAGTATACCTTCTCATATTTCTGCGGAGCCATATGTCGATTTATTTCCCTATATTGTATTACCCTATCGTTCAATGATGTGGCTATATTATGGCTAGTTAATAAATGTGACAACTTTAATTTCTGGAGAGTTATATAGATGAAAAATGTGTAAATTCTTAAGGGCTGAAATTGACTGGATTGATACTAACCTACTATTCTGAATAAGAAAAATCTTAAGGTGCAGAATTTTATGTCGATAGCCCTTTAAGAATTATCCATGGTGACCAGGAATTTTCTCGCTGAATGGGGGAGAATTGGTTAAAAAAAAACAGCACAATAAGTCAAAAAAAATGCTATCTCATCGCTGTTTGTTAATTTTGTGTTTTTGTTTTGTTTGATTTTGTGGTGTTTATTCTGTAATCACCTGTTTTTTGTAAGGGAAAGTTGCGATATTTTGGATTATGGGGGAAAGGACTGTCTGGCGAAATATGATCTGGCGTACAAAACAGGGCGTTTTTAAGAACTAAAACGCGTCGGCGCTTGAAAAGGAGCGAATCAGAAGGATGTGCTAAATCTTAACCGGAAGAAGCGGACAAATGCTTCTCGGGGAGACGGGGCGCTGCAGCCTGAACGGTCTCTGCCTGCAGGCCGCCGTAGCGCCACCGGGACGATGGCAGCGTGAATGTGCAGACAAATGAGCCAATACTTTCGATGCGCCCCGGGCGCTTACGCCCCTTTCAGCAGAGGAAGCAGGTGATTCTCGGTAAGAGGAGCAAGCTTAATATGCCGATCCTGGCCCGGCGTATACCAGATAACTTCTTCTATTTCTGCCGTCGGTGTAAAGCTCGCTCTGTTGGTGGCTATCCGAAAGATATCCGCCGAGACCGTATGGCCCGGCTCGTTTGCCGCCGTATCGGTGAAGCGGCCTACCGGGACCAGTTCTTCAGGTGAGACGATGAAGTTGAGCTCCTCTTCGAGCTCGCGGATCAGCGCCGCTTCCGGGGCTTCCCCGATTTCAGGTTTTCCACCGGGCTGCATAAAGTACTCAGTCCCTCGTTTGCGTACTAAAAGACAGCGTCCTTGGCCGTCGGCGATCACTGCCGCCGCGATATGAATATTTTTTATTGTGTTCAAGAGATACCCCAGTTATATGCCGATGATGTTCAACGGCCGGCGTACGTTTCATCTCTCGCGAAACAACGCCGGCGCTATCATGATAGCGACCTTAGCGTGCTAATCAATCCCGTCGATTATCGCAAAACCTGCTGACGGCGCAGGCGGGGCTCATTTATGATAGCCTGCGAAATATAACGTCTATGCGGGAAGTGCAGCCTCTATGTCAATTCAGAAAATCGCTCGCCTGGCGGGCGTCTCGGTGGCGACGGTATCGCGGGTATTGAATAACAGCGATACCGTTAAAGCGAAGAATCGCGAACGTGTGCTGCAGGCGATCAAAGAGAGTAACTACCAGCCTAATCTGCTGGCCCGCCAGCTGCGAACGGCCCGCAGCAATATGATTCTGGTGATGGTTTCTAATATCGCCAACCCCTTTTGCGCCGAGGTGGTCAAGGGCATTGAAGAAGAGGCGGAAAAGAACGGCTACCGGATCCTGCTGTGTAATTCAGGTTCGGATTTAGCCCGTTCAACCTCGGGGCTGCAGCTGCTCTCCGGCAAAATGGTCGACGGCATCATCACCATGAACGCGCTCTCCAGCCTGCCGGAACTCACCACCATGATCGGCGACGCGCCCTGGGTTCAGTGCGCGGAATATGCCGATAACGGCAGCATCTCCTGCGTCGGCATCAACGACGTCGACGCGGCGCAGGGCGCCGTTTCCCGGCTGGTTGACGGCGGGCGTAAACGCATTGCTTTAATCAACCACGATCTCAGCTATCGCTACTCGCGCCTGCGCGAGCGCGGCTATAAAAGCGTTCTGCACGTTCGCGAACTGGCGTATCAACAGGTGATCTACGCCAGCGATCTGAGCGCCGCGGCCGGTAAACAGGCGATGGAGACGCTGCTGGCGCAGGAAGAGCAGCCGGACGCGGTGTTTGCCGTCTCTGATTCGCTGGCGGCGGGCGCGCTGCGGGCTATCGCTCAGGCCGGAATGCGGGTGCCGGAAGATATTGCGGTGGTCGGTTTTGATGGCACCGAACTGGCTGAAGTGGTATCGCCGCAGCTGACCACCGTGGAACAGCCTTCGCGCGAGATTGGCCGTACGGCGGTCACGCTGCTGATGAAAAGAATCGACAATCCCGACGCCGCGGTCGAGCGGGTGATGATGGACTGGCGCGTCATTTCCCGCGCCAGTGCCTGAGGATATTACTGAGACACCGCGCCCGCCAGCGAACGAATGTCATTACCGGTAGGGGACTGATGGATCCGCAGGCCGAATTCGTCAACCACGGCATAAACGTGATCGAATATATCCGCCTGAATGCTTTCATATTCCGCCCACACCACGGTGTTGGTGAAGCAGTAAATCTCAATCGGCAGGCCGCTGGCGTCCGGCGCCAGCTGGCGCACCATCAGCGTCATATCTTTGCGGATGCGCGGATGATTACGCAAATACTCCTGCAAATAGGCGCGGAAGGTACCGATATTGGTCATCCTGCGCTGATTCAATATCGATTGATCGGCGGCGTTCTGCTGGTTCCACAGGCTGATTTCCTGATGACGTGAATCCATATACGGCTTCAGCAGCCTGGCCTGAATTAAGCGCTGCTGCTCCTGTTCATCAAGAAAATGAATGCTGGTGGTATCGATATTCAGGCTGCGCTTAATGCGGCGACCGCCGGATGCCGACATACCGCTCCAGTTTTTAAACGAGTCGGAAACCAGCGACCAGGTTGGAATGGTGGTGATGGTGTTATCCCAGTTGCGCACCTTCACCGTGGTCAGGCCGATGTCAATCACCGCGCCGTCGGCGCCATATTTGGGCATCTCCAGCCAGTCGCCGAGCTTGAGCATATCGTTGGCGGAGAGCTGAATTCCCGCCACCAGGCCAAGAATAGGATCTTTGAATACCAGCATCAGTACCGCGGCCATCGCGCCGAGTCCGCTAATCAGAATCGCCGGCGACTGGCCAATCAGTAAGGAGATAACCAGAATGCCGACAATAATCGCGCAGACCAGCTTAATACCCTGAAATATCCCTTTAAGCGGCAGCTGAGAAGCGGTGGCGAATTTCTGCGATAAATTGAACACCACGTCCAGCAGCGAAAAGAAGGACAGCATCGCGTAGATCATCACCCACAGCTGCGCGCAGGTGGTGAGTATTTCCGCAGCCTCGCTGCCTTTTTGCAGCCACAACACCGCCTGCACGTTGACGATAATCCCCTGCAGGGTGAAGGCCAGACGATGAAACAGTTTGTTCTGGGTAATAATTTGCAGCCACAGGTGGCTGCTGGCTTTCGCCCGCTTTTCGAAGGTGCGCAGCACCACTTTGTGCAGAATAAGATGAACGACAATCGCCGTCAGAAAAATAATGCCGAAGATAATAATGAGTGAGGTGGTGGGGGTAATTTTGATGCCTAATGCGGCGATTTGCGATATGAATTCCTGCATAACGTCTCCTTTACATCCAGCGGTTATGATGACCGCTGGATGTCTATTATGCAAATCGCAGGTTACGCTGTTGTGAATTATGGGGTCGCTACCGCCGGACGGACGTTAAGGTGATGGCGTAGCCACAGCGCGATGGCGCCCAGTACCAGCATCATCACCACTTCCACCGCCAGGAAATCGATCAGCGCCCGGGGATAGTCGCCGCCGCTGCGCTGGGCAAGGGTTAAGAATAGCGACCCGAGAATTGCCGGGCCCAGACCCAGCGTCGCCTGCTGCAGAGTGCTGAGAATCGCGCTCCCGGCCCCGGCGTCGCAGGCGCTGATATCGCGCATCCCGATACGGTAAAAGCTGTTGACGATCAGCGCCTGCCCGTAGCCGATAAGCGCCGTGGAGGGGACCAGCGCCAGGGTGGTGGTGTGGATACCAAGGCGATAAAAGGTCGCGCTCAGCAGCAGCAGGCCGACAATCTGCACCGACAGGCCGGTCAGCAAAATGCGCCCCATGCTGTAGCGGGCAATCAGCTTCGGCGCGTACAGCGCGGAGATGAAGTAGGCCACGCCGAGCGCGATAAAGCTGTTGCCGGACTGCCACGGCGCCATCCCCAGACCGGCCTGCATGGTCAGCGCCATGCAGAACATAAACCCGGACCAGGCGCTGAAAAAGAGCAGGGCGATGGCCATGCCAAAGCGAATGCTGGTGAGCTTCAGCAGGCGAGGCGGCAATAGCGGCTGCTCGCCGCGCTGCTGTTTGCTCAGCGCGCTGGCCCGCATCCAGACCAGCAGCGGCAGCACCGCAGCTAACATCAGCTGCAGCGTCCACGGCCAGTGCAGCTCCGGCCCCAGCGCCATCGGAAACAGCAGGCAGCAGAGGATCAGCGCAAGGCTGAAGGTGCCCTGCCAGTCGATGCGCGAATGCGCTTCGCGCCGGGTCTCCGGGACGTATCGCGGGCTGAAGGCCAGCACCAGCAGGCAGATCGGCACGTTAATAAAGAAGGCATTTCGCCAGCCTAAACCGGCGATATCCGCCGAGACCAGCCAGCCGCCGCCCATCTGACCGACGATAAAGGCGATTCCGCCAATGCCGCCGTAGAGGCTGATGGCCCGGGCGTGGGCGGTGCCTTTAAGGGTGATATGCAGCGTAGCGAGAATCTGCGGCACGATCAGGGCCGCGCCGGCGCCCTGGACCGCGCGCGCCGCCAGCAGCGTGGAGATGGAGTTCGCCATCCCGCACAGCAGGGAGGCGACGCCAAAAATCGCCACGCCCCACATAAACAGACGGCGGCGGCCATAGTTATCGCCAAGCTTGCTGCCCATCGCCAGGCAAACGGCAAAGGCGACGCCGTACAGCGCGACGATCAGCTCCAGCTGGGTGGCGCTGGCGTTCAGCGACTGGGTGATGGAGTCCAGCGCGACGTTGGCGATCGAGGTGTCGATCAGCGGCAGCATCTGGCCGGTCAACAGAAGGAATAAACCGGCGCGGCCGGGTGAAACAGCAGACGAATTCATCGGATCTCTCCATTGCGTCATTCAGCGGATGGCCGTAGCATCACCGATAAATTAAACGGGTACCAGTTCCTGCTTATACTGGTATTGGTACTACCATGCTGGAGGTTTTATGACGACCATGCCGCAACGTGAATCGACGATCGCCGCGCCCGATGACGGCCGTAAACAGCTGGGGGCGTTTCTGCGCGCCCGGCGTGAGAGCCTCGATCCGCAGCGCCTGGGGTTACCTCGCGTCGGCCGGCGGCGCACGCCGGGCCTGCGGCGGGAAGAGGTGGCGATGCTGGCGGAGGTCGGCGTCACCTGGTACACCTGGCTGGAGCAGGGGCGGGAAGTGAATCCGTCCGAGGCCGTGCTGGTGTCGGTGGCGAACGCGCTGCAGTGCAGCCCGCTGGAGACCCGACATCTGTTTGTCCTGGCCGGACTGACGCCGCCGGAAGCCGCGCAGGTCACGGTATGCGAAGGCATCAGCCCGGGCACCCGGCGGATGCTCGATAGCCTGATGCCGCAGCCCGCCAGTATTCAGAAGCCGAGCTTCGATATTGTGGCCTGGAACGACAGCTTCTGCCGCCTGATGGGCATCGATTTCGCCACCATTCCGGAAGAGGATCGCAACTGCATTTATCTGTATCTGACCAATGAAACCTGGCGCAGCCGCATCGAGAATCGCGACGTGCTGGCGACGTTTGTCTCCTATTTCCGCGCGGCGATGGCGGAGCACCGCGGCGATCCGCTGTGGGAGAATAAGCTGGCGCGTTTTTTCGCCGCCTCGGCGGAGTTCGAGGCGCTATGGCATCAGCGCTATGAGGTGCGCGGGGTGGAAAATCAGGTGAAACACTTTAACCATCCGCAGCTCGGACGCTTCAGCCTGCAGCAGATGTACTGGTACTCGGCCCCGCGCAACGGTTCGCGCCTGCTGGTCTATTTGCCGATGGATGAAACGGGCGAGCGGGCGCTGGCGTGGCTGCACACACACTAACGGAATGCTTATGAACGTGACCCGAAAAGAGCAGCGCATTATTCAGCGTACGCTCAACGCCTGGCGGTCATTGGCCGCTATGCGGAGCGCATCTGGCACGTGGAGGTATCCTGGCTGCAAAATACTGCGGGCTATCCCCGGGGGCGGCGCTTGACGCGCCTTACCCGGGCTACGGGTTCCCACAGTGTGTAATTTTGTAGCCCGGATAAGGCGACGGCCGCAATCCGGGGATCATCCTGACGTAAAAGAAAAGCAGAGAATTAAATCTCGGTAATGGTCGTCGCCTGCGGCAGGCGTGATTTCGGCAGGGAGGCGTTAAAGTCTTCAACGCTATGATGGCCGACCGGCACCACGACCAGGCTGGTGTAGCCCTTGGCCTTCAGGTCAAATTCGGCATCGAGAATTGCGAAATCGACGCCTTCAATCGGCACGGCGTCCAGGCCCATTGCCGCCACGCCCAGCAGGAAGTTGCCGACGTTCAGATACACCTGCTTCGCCATCCACTGGTCGTCGTCATGCAGCTCTTTGCGGTGCATATCGGCAAAGAAGGTGCGGCCTTTATGGTTTGCCGCTTTGGCTTCGGCGTTAGCGAAGCGGCCATCGGCCTCTTCCTGATCGACCACGCGCTCAAGCCAGGCGTCGTCCATCGCGGTTTTGGCGCAGAACACCACCACGTGGGAGGCATCGAGAATTTTACGTTCGTTAAACACGTAGGTGCCGCTCGCCGCTTTGGCAACGCGCGCTTTGCCTTCATCGCTGCTGGCAACGATAAAGTGCCACGGCTGGGAGTTGGTGCTTGACGGGCTGTACTGCAGCAGCGTTTTCAGGTTTTCCGCCTGCTCGGCAGTTAGCTTTTTGGTGGCGTCAAATGCCTTGGTGGAGTAGCGCTTTAAGGCAACCGATACGATATCCATACTCTTCCTCACTGTTTACAACCCCTTGCGGGTGCGTTTCGTGAAGGAAGAGTACAGCGATGGCGGGCAAATGATAAGGGGCAAAAATGCGATAACACTTATCGCGCAGCGCTGAAAATCACCCCGGACGTAGGCGCTGCTGCTCTTTTTTGCTGAGTTTATCGACGATCAGATTCCACGAATCATCGATCAGCTCCGCTAGTAACTCGACGCTGATGTCCTCGCCGGGAACCACGGTGATCCAGTGCTTTTTGTTCATGTGATAGCCGGGCTCGATGCTGCGGTAAATGGCCTGATGAAGCAGCGATTTTTGCGGATCGCACTTCAGGTTGACCAGCGCGCGGCCGCGTACGGTCGCGGTGAGCATAAAAATCTTCCCGCCGACTTTAAACACATCGTACTCCGGGCCAAACGGCCAGCAGTGCTCGGTAAAGGGAAGCTCCAGCGCGATACGATGCGCGTTGTCATGCAGCGAGCGGTGATCCATCAGCTATTGTCCTCGGCAAGGGCCTGCCACATGGCTTCAAAGCCCAGCTCGACAAAACGGACGGCGCGCTCCGGCTCGTGGCTGGCGTATTCAATGGTGGTTTCGGCCAGCGAAAGAAACAACGCATCGCCGAAGGTACGGTACTCGTCGGATTGAAAAACGGGTTTGATTGAGCGCTGGCACAGTTCATTGAGCTCGGGAAACATCTCCTGGACGCGATTGCGGGTTTCGTCGGTGATCCGTTCACTCAGCGCCATCCGGCGAATCGCTTTATGCTCCATGGGGTTACGCACGCCCCAGCCGATATAGCTATTCCAGATATTGCGCGTGTTCTCTTTTGGCCGGGTCTCGTTCGGGTTGAGACCCGCTATCATTGTCTGAACCAGGTCTGCTTTTATGGTCAGATAAAGCTCGTTGAGCAAATCGTCCTTGGTGGCAAAGTAGCGAAACAGCGTACCCTCGGCAACCCCGGCGCTGCGGGCGATGGCGGAGGTTGAGGCGGCGATTCCCGATTGGGCAAAGGCGGCGGTTGCGGCCTCCAGTAACGCTTGCTTTTTATCTTCACTCTTAGGACGAGCCACTACACTTTACCTCACTCATAATAAAACCACGATCTAAGCACGCCCGGCATGGGCGCTGCAACGCTGTCTGTCAAAATTTGAAAATCGTCTTGACGACTTTCAGCTTCTTCCTAATAATGAGTGCTTACTCACTCATAATCAAGCCTTATAACAAAAACCTCCAGGAAGGGGGATTTCGCCAGGTCAGGATATGAACCGTGTCACTTTCAGCGTGGTCGCCATCATGTTATTAGCGTCAGCAACAACTTTGCCGTTTGTGTTAAATGCCGGATTTGGTCAGGCGCCGCAGGGCGCGCAGCTCAGCCTGGTGGAGCAGTCGCCGCACTATCACGACGGTCAGTTTCACAATCAGCTTCCGACGCCGGGGTTTACCGGGCAAAAAAATATGCTGGCCGCATGGTGGGAGTTTCTGGTCGCCAAACGTGAAAATGCCAGACCGGCGCAGCCGCTGCCGCTGGTGAACACCGATCTGGCCAGCCTGCCGTCAGGGCAGGACGTGATGGTCTGGCTCGGTCACTCCTCCTGGTACCTGCAGCTGGCGGGCAAACGCATCCTGATCGATCCCGTATTTAGCAACTATGCCGCGCCGTTCTCGTTTATCAATAAAGCCTTTGCCGGGGATTACCCGTGGCACGCAGAGGGCATGCCGGATATCGACCTGCTGATTATCTCGCACGATCATTACGACCACCTCGATTACGCCACCATCAAAGCTCTGATGCCGAAGGTCAAGCGCGTGGTGACGCCGCTGGGCGTGGGGTCGCACCTGCGCTACTGGGGAATGGAGAGCGCGATCATCAGCGAGGCGGACTGGAATCAGTCGGTGCAGGTGAGCGATGAGCTGACGGTACACGTCCTGCCCGCGCGCCACTTTTCCGGCCGCGGCCTCAAGCGCAACCAGACCCTGTGGGCCAGCTTTATGTTCGTTACCCCGCAGCAGAAAATTTACTACAGCGGCGACAGCGGCTACGGCCCGCACTTTAAAGCCATCGGCGAACAGTTTGGCGAAGTGGATTTGGCGATCATGGAAAACGGTCAGTATGACCAGGACTGGAAGTACATCCACATGATGCCGGAAGAGACGGCGCAAGCCGCTGACGATGTTCATGCACGCGCGGTGCTGCCGGGTCACGCCGGGCGCTTCGTGCTGGCAAAACACACATGGGACGATCCGTACAAAAGGCTGGCGGAGGCCAGCACAGGGCGACCGTGGCGACTGCTGACGCCAATGTTGGGTGAGCCGGTTTGGGTCGCCGATAAAACGCAATCATTTAACGCCTGGTGGCGCTAACGATGAGAGTGGTTCAGGAGGAGAGAGGACATATGACTATTTCCGCTCAGGTCATTGATACTATCGTCGAGTGGATTGATGATAATTTGCATCAGCCGCTACGTATTGACGATATTGCGCGCCACGCCGGTTATTCGAAGTGGCATTTGCAACGACTGTTTTTACAGTATAAAGGGGAGAGTCTTGGGCGCTATATCCGCGAGCGTAAGCTGCTGCTGGCGGCCCGCGATCTGCGCGATACCGATCAGCGGGTCTACGATATTTGCCTGAAATACGGTTTTGACTCGCAGCAAACTTTTACCCGCATCTTCACCCGCACGTTTAATCAGCCGCCGGGTGCCTACCGTAAACAAAATCACCGCCGCGCGCACTGAAACGCGTCCGCCGGGGGAACACCGGCGGACGCTTTTTTACCAGGCGTAGTTGACCGTCGCCGTCACCGTCCGACCAATGCCGTAGAAGCAGGCGCTATCGCTGGCGCAGGAGGCCACGTATTTGGTATTGGCGAGGTTGTTGACGTTGAACTGCACTTTCGCCCCTTTCAGGCTCGAATTCAGCTCGCCTAACTCATAGCTGACCATGGCGTCGTACAGATCCACTGCCGGTACCTTAAACGTGTTTTTCGCATCGCCGTAGCTGGTGCCGATATAGCGTACGCCAACGCCCGCGGTCAGGCTTTTTAACGCGCCGTCCGGCAGGGTATAGCTGGTGAACGCCGAAGCCATATGGGTCGGAATGCGTGCCGGCGTTTTCCCTTCGGTACCGACGACGGTGGTATTGACGGTTTCCGCGTCGGTATAGGTGTAAGACGCGATCAGATTGAGGTTATCGAAGACCGTCGCGTGCGCTTCGGCTTCAACGCCTTTCGAGCGCACTTTACCGCTGTTTTCAAACCACCCGGCCGCGCTGTTGTAGGTCGCGACGTTGCTCTGCGTCAGATCGTACAGCGCGAGGGTCATTAACGCGTTTGGGTCAGGCTGGTATTTCAGACCCACCTCTACCTGTTTGCCTTCGCTGGGATCGAATGGTCCGACACCCGGCGCGCGGTTGGTTTGCAGGTTAGGTTCGAAGGAGGTGCTGTAGCTGATATAGGGGGAAAGACCGGAATCAAAGGCGTACAGCAGGCCGGTGCGCCAGGTGAGCTTATTATCATTCTGCTGGGTGCTGCTGGCGTCGGTAAAATCGGTGGTGCGTACCTCTGCCCAGTCGTAGCGCCCGGAAACTAACAGTTCCCAGTTTCGCCAGCTCAGCTGATCCTGAACATACACCCCAGCCTGGTCGAGATTTTGCTGTTCATTAGTGGCGGGACTGAAGGCGCTTTCATCGACGCTAACCCCGTAGGTCGGGCTGCGCCAGTCGATATCGTACTGCGAGCCGCCGGCCCGACCAAGGTACTGCTTATCCTTACTGGTTTTGTAATCCACACCGCCAATCACCGTATGCGCCACCTGACCGCTGGCGAACTGCGCTTCAAGCTGGTTATCGATGCCAAACTCATCGGTCTGACGCTGTTCATGCTGGGCGCGGCGGGAGAGTACCGAGCTGTTGGCGGCGCTGGTGGAATAAACCAGGTAGCGATACTTCTGTTTGATGGTGGCGTAGCGGGCGTTCTGGCGCAGAGTAAAGGTATCGTTGAGCTGGTGCTCAAATTCATAGCCAATCATCGTTTGTTCACGCCACGACTGGTTGTAGCTGGGATCGCTGACGTTAAAATCGCGAGGAATATAGCTGCCGTCGACGCTTTCCACGGTACCGTAACGCGGCAGGAAGTTACGATAGCCGGCGTCCGGGTCTTTCTGATAGCTGGTTAACAGGGTAAAGCGCGTGGCGTCACCAGGATACCAGGTGAGGGCAGGGGCGATAGCCATCCGCGTCTCTTTATAGTCATCGATCTGGTTATTCTGGGTGCGGGCGATCCCGCTCAGGCGATAGAGCAGGTGGCCGTCATCGCTCAGCGGGCCGCCAACGTCGAAAGCCCCTTCGGCGAGGTGGTTATTGCCGGTACGGAACTGTACCTCATGAATCGGCTGGCTGGTCGGGCGTTTGCTGGTCATGCTAATCAGCCCGCCGGGGTTGACCTGACCAAACAGCACCGAGGCCGGGCCGCGCACCAGCTCGACGCGTTCCAGCAGCCACGGGTCGAAAGTGCCGGTTTGTGACGAGGCGGTGGCACCGTAGCTCAGGCCATCGAGGAATTTGGGCACGTAGCTGAAGCCGCGCACGAATACTTCGTCGTTGCGGTTAGATGAACCTCGGTATTCGGTAAAAACGCCCGCGCTATAGCGCAGCGCCTGGGAAACCGAGGTGACGTCCAGCGCCCGCATTTGATCGCGGGTGACCACCGATACCGACTGCGGCGTTTTGACGATCTCCGCAGCGGTCTTTGTTGCCGACAGGGTTTTTGTCGCCACTATTCCCTTCAGCGGCGCTGTAGGATCCTCGCCGCTGCCGGCGGTGACGACGATCGTTTCCTCCGCTGCCAGCGCCGGCCCGCCAAACAGAGATGCCGCCACGCCCGCGGTCCAGAAAGCTGTTATCTTATTATATTTAAACATGTTTATTTTTTATCCTTGGTTGAATCGCCATCAAAAAACGTCCGCGTCGAGGGGAATCGACCGGCGGTTATCATTAACGGCGTTAATGTTATTGCAAATAGTTATTATTTGCATTAGCGTTATTAACAAATTCTTACAAGGAAATATTGGCTAATGAAGACGGCGTGGAGCGGCCTGCTGATTGGCATGAGTACCCTACCGGCGGCGGCGATGAACTGCGAATCTCCTTCGTTACAGGGGGAACTGGAGGGGAAGTTCGACGCCAGCGGTGAGGTCTGTTTTGACCTGCCGACATTGGGCGAGAACTACGTCACGGCGACCCTCTCCGGCGTCACCGATGCCCGACTGCTGGATGACAATAACCGCCGTCTGCGCACGCTGCTGACGGGCGGTCCGGCGGACGGCGAGCAAACCCTGCTGTTTTCTCTGCCGGTAAATCGCGCCTCCTCGCTGGTGCTGCACGGCGAAGAGGGGGCGCGCTGGCGCTTTCAGTGGCAGATGCGGGAAACCACCGCTCTGGCCAAAGTTCAGCCGCTGGATCCGGTCAGCCCGCGCCTGCTGCGGCTGAAGCGTGAACTGGCGGCGGGAGGTTCAACGGCGCATTTCTGGCAGGAGCGCGAGCGGGAAGGGACGCCAATGGTGGAACCGGTGGACGCCGGCCATAAGCGGGTAACTTTCCTGTGGCGCGGGGCGAGCCGCAACGTGTTTATTCTGGGTTCGCCGGCGGGGGATCACGATCCGCTGTTTCGCCTCGGGGATTCTGACGTCTGGTTTCGCAGCTACGTGGTGCCCGCCGATACCCTCATGCAGTATAAGCTGGCCCCGGACGTGCCGCAGGTAACCGGCAGCGCGCGGGAGCAGCGGCGGGCGATTCTGGTCAGCGCCCAGGCTGACCCGCTCAACCCGAACAGCATCAATGCCGCCCACGACCGCTGGAATCGCCACTCTCTGCTGGCCCTCAACGCCGCGCGTTTTTGCACCGCCCAGCGTATGGCGCAGCCGCTACGCTACGGAACCTTAACCCGCCATCAGCTGCGCAGCGACTTTCTGCAAAATACGCGGGAAGTGCTGATTTATCGCCCGCGGTTGCCGCAGCCCGCGCGCTGGACCCTGTTGCTCTTTGACGGTAAAACTTACCAGCACGAATACCGCCTCGCCAACGTGCTGAACGCCCTGATCGCCAGTCACCGGCTGCCGCCGATTAACGTGGTGTTTATCGATAGTCTCGATCATTCGCGACGGGCGAAGGAGCTGCCGCCAAATCCGCACTTTGCCGATTTTATGGCCCATGAGTTGCTGCCCTGGCTGAACCGCCAGGGGATCAGCCTGACCCGGCAAAAAACCGTGGTTGCCGGGTCCAGCTACGGCGGGCTGGCCGCGTCCTGGGTAGCGCTGCGCTACCCCCGGCAGTTTGGCAACGTATTGAGCCTGTCCGGGTCATACTGGTGGGCGCCGCAAGGGGAGGAGGCCGGCTGGCTGACCCGCCAGTACCAGCAGTCGCCGCGCTATCCGGTGCGCTTCTGGCTGCAGGCGGGGAAATTCGAAACCAGCGGGCCGGACGGCGGCATTTATGCCAATACGCTTGAATTTGAGCGGGTGCTAAAAGAGAAGGGTTATACGGTGAGCTTTCATCCCTCCTCCAGCGGCCACGATTACGCCGCCTGGTGCGAAGCGCTGGTCAACGGCATGCGCGACCTGACCGGCTTAGCGCTCAAGGGAAAACCAGCGACGCCAGACCCAGCGCAGCAGCAGATACTCTATGGCGCCCAGCGCTAAAAACCACAGGCAAAAGATCAGGGTATAAAGCTGGTTGAGATCCATCAGATGGAATGTCGCAACCAGCTTCTGCGCCAGCGTCAGGCCCAGCGAGGGCGCCGGCAGCAGCAGGCAGGAGAGTAAAGCCAGCAGCAAAATGCCGGCGGCGCTGAGGAGCGTTTCTAGCGGATGTTTCATTATTTGTTAATCATCAGTTAAAAACATATTGTCCGGTAAAAAGAGAATCAATGCAATATCGTTTCGTACGTAATTATAATACGCATTAGATATTATATTTAAACGTCCTCGTTTATTCCCATGTTAATTATTTTGGTAATATTTGTGATTAAGTTAATTACATTGCAATGTAAATTAACGTCATTATTAAGCCAGCGCTTTTACAAAAGTATAGGTGCTATATCCTACAAGTGTAGCGATAATAATGGCCAGCAGGATGTACAGCACCAGACGGCGTCCGCGATAGATTCCAAACATAGTAGACCTCGTTTAGTTTTGGTTTATTAATATTCTGCAATAGTTGTTTTATAGAATTAACTTACCATAAATTTTGTATTGGCGAGAGAGTAAATATTGCGCAAGCTCAAATTATCTCCCGCCTGTTTGAAATTTTTCTCATTGGCCCGGAATGATTCCAGGCTTTCCGCCTCACGGAATTTTAAGGGAGATATATTTTGACCAAAACGATCAAAACTAATAATACCACCCCCTCAGGGGATGTCGCGCCACGCCGCGCATATCAGCAGACGGTTGATGCGGTGCTGGCGCAGAATAAAAGCCATGCCAACGGCCTAAGCGCCGCCGAGGCCGCCGAGCGTTTGAAGACATTCGGCCCCAACGCCTTGCCGGAGAAAAAAGGCAAGCCGGCCTGGCTGCGCTTCCTTGCCCACTTTAACGACGTCCTGATTTTTGTCCTGCTGGCCGCCGCCGCGCTCACCGCGGTCATGGGCCACTGGGTCGATACGCTCGTCATCCTGGGCGTCACGGTGATCAACGCCCTGATCGGCCATATCCAGGAGAGCAACGCAGAAAAATCGCTGCAGGGCATCCGCAATATGCTCTCCAGCGACGCGCGCGTGCAGCGCAGCGGCAAGCATGAAACCATCCCGACCCGCGACCTGGTGCCGGGCGATATCGTGATACTGCGCGCGGGTGACCGCGTGCCTGCCGATATGCGCCTGATTGAGAGCCATAATCTGCGGGTCGAAGAGGCGATTCTCACCGGCGAGTCGACGGTAGTGGATAAAACCACCGACGCGCTGGAAGGCGAACTGCCGCTGGGCGACCGTACCAATATGCTCTTCTCCGGCACCACCATCAGCGCCGGCGGCGGCGTTGGCGTGGTGACCGCAACCGGTCAGGAGACCGAGCTCGGCCACATCAACCAGATGATGGCGGGCATTGAGAAGCACCGTACGCCGCTGCTGGTGCAGATGGATAAGCTCGGTAAAGCGATTTTCGTTATCATCCTGGCGATGATGGCCGCGCTGTTCGTCTTCAGCCTCGCGCTGCGCGACATTCCTCTCGGCGAGCTGCTGCTCTCCCTGATTAGCCTGGCGGTGGCCGCCGTGCCGGAAGGCTTACCGGCGATTATCTCGATTATTCTCTCTCTGGGCGTACAGGCGATGGCGCGTCAGCGGGCGATTATCCGCAAGCTGCCGACGGTGGAAACCCTGGGCGCCATGACCGTGGTGTGCTCGGATAAAACCGGCACCCTGACGATGAACGAGATGACCGTCAAAGCGATCATCACCGCCGACTGCTGCTACCGCGTCGAAGGCGACAGCTACGAGCCACAGGGTAACATCTGCCTGGAAGGCAGCAACGAGCCGGTGCAGATTAAACCGGGCAGCGTGCTGGAAACCTATCTGCGCACCATCGATCTGTGTAACGACAGCCAGATGATTCAGGACGAGCGCGGCCTGTGGGGTATTACCGGCGGGCCGACCGAAGGCGCGCTGAAGGTGCTGGCGGCGAAAGCGCAGCTTGCGCCAGTCGATGCCCGCCTGGTCGCGAAAATCCCGTTCGACTCGCAGTACAAGTACATGGCGACCCACCAGAAAATGGGCGACGTCGAGCAGGTGCTGATTACCGGCGCGCCGGACGTGATTTTTGCCCTGTGCTGCCATCAGTTGAGCAAGCAGGGGGCGGTGCCGTTCGAGCCGCAGTACTGGGAAGAGGAGATGGCGCGCTTTGCCCGCCAGGGCCTGCGTATGGTCGCCGCCGCCTACAAACCGGCCACCGTTGGCAGCACCACGCTGACCCACGACGATCTGCGCGAAGGACTGGTCTTCCTCGGCATTGCCGGAATGATGGACCCGCCGCGTCCGGAAGCGATTGACGCTATCCACGCCTGCCAGAACGCGGGGATCCGCGTGAAGATGATTACCGGCGACCACCCGCAGACGGCGATGAGCATTGGCCAGATGCTGGGGATCACCAACAGCAGCCAGGCGATGACCGGCTATCAGCTGGAGCACATGGACGACGCCGAGCTGGCGAAAGCCGCCGTTGAGTACGATATCTTTGCCCGTACCAGCCCGGAGCACAAGCTGCGCCTGGTGAAAGCGCTGCAGGATAACGGCGAAGTGGTTGGCATGACCGGCGACGGCGTCAACGACGCCCCGGCGCTGCGCCAGGCCGACGTCGGGATCGCCATGGGGATTAAAGGCACCGAGGTGACCAAAGAGGCCGCCGACATGGTCCTGACCGACGACAACTTTGCCACCATCGCCAGTTCGGTCAAAGAGGGGCGTCGGGTCTACGACAACCTGAAGAAGACCATTCTGTTCATCATGCCGACCAACCTGGCGCAGGGGCTGCTGATTATCATCGCCCTGCTGGCGGGGAACATCATTCCGCTGACGCCGGTGCTGATTCTGTGGATGAACATGGCCACCTCCGCGACGCTCTCCTTCGGCCTCGCGTTTGAAGCCGCCGAGCGCAACGCCATGAACCGGCCGCCGCGTAAAACCGGCCAGCACGTTATGGACGCCTTCGCCGTCTGGCGCGTCGCTTTCGTCGGCACCATGATCGCCGTCGCCGCCTTTATGCTTGAAGCCTGGCTGGCGCCGCGCGGCCACAGTCCGGAGTTTATCCGCACCGTCCTGCTGCAGATGCTGGTCACCGCGCAGTGGGTCTATATGATTAACTGCCGCAGCAGCGACAGCTTCTCGCTGAGCATGGGACTGCTGCGCAACAAAGGCATCTGGCTGGTGAGCGGCGTGCTGCTGCTGATGCAGCTGGTCATCATCTACGTACCGGTGATGCAGACGATGTTTGGCACCGAAGGGCTGCCGCTGCGCTACTGGTTCATCACGCTGGTCATCGGTATCGCGATGTTCCTGGTGGTGGAGGTTGAGAAGCGCCTGACCCGTCGTTTCCGCAAAGCCGCATAGCGTGTCTGACCCGCCCGGCGTCCCTTCTCCTGAGGGGGGAGGGACGCCGCATCGTCGTAAGGAATTCCCCATGAACAAGATTATCCGCTCCGCCCTGCTGGCCTGCGGCCTGGCAGGCTACGCGCTCACCGCCGCCGCCGCGCCGGCCGTTCCGGTGCGCGTTGCCACCGTGGAACACGCGCCGCATGCCGATGAACGGCAAATCTCCGGCCGCGTTGAGGCCATTCACTCCGTCGATATTCGCGCCCGCACCGAAGGAAAGATTGTGCAGCGCCACTTCCAGGATGGGCAGTACGTCAACCAGGGCGATCCGCTGTTTACGCTGGATGACGCCCAGCCGAAAGCCGCGCTGGCGCTGGCCCAGGCTGAACTGAAAAGCGCGCAGGCTTCGCTACGCCAGGCCCAGCAGCAGCTGAGCCGCTACCAGCAGCTGAAAAATAACCACGCAATCAGCCGCAACGACGTAGACACCGCGCAGATGCAGCGCGATGTCGCCGCCGCCGCCGTCGAGCAGACCCGGGCGCGCATTGCCGCCCAGCAGATTACGCTCGGCTACACCCGCATTACCTCGCCGGTCACCGGGCGCGTCGGCCATAGTCCTTTTCACGTCGGCGGGCTGGTGAATCCCGCCAGCGGCGTGCTGGTCGATGTGGTCCAGCTTGATCCCATTCGCGTGGCGTTCTCGCTGGATGAAACCGCCTTTTTCGCGAAAGCGGGACAGCACACGGATATCGCCGCGCTGAAGCAGGCGTGGCTGGCGCAGGTGGATGTCGATGGGCGGCGTGAAGACGGCGCCCTGACCTCCGTCGATAACCGTATTGATAGCCGCACCGCCAGCGTGGCGCTGCGCGCTGAGTTTGCCAACCCGCAGCACCGTCTGCTGCCGGGCGGCAACGTCACGGTTTTCTTCCGGCCGCAGCAGCTTAAGGAGAGCCCGATGATCCCGGCCTCTGCGCTACAGCAGGATGCGCTGGGCTTTTACTGCTGGGTACTGACGGCGGACAACACCGTGACGATGCGCCGTTTAGCGCCCGCCGGTCAGCATGGCCAGAGCTTCGTGGTGGCCGATGGTCTGAAAGCGGGGGAGCGCGTAGTGACGGAAGGCGCCCAGCGCCTGCGTGACGGCGCGGCCGTTCAGCTGCTGAGTGAATAAGGGAGAGGCGATGCTCACATTTTTTATCCGTCGCCCGCGCTTTGCGATGGTGATTGCCCTGCTGATGACCTTTGTCGGCGCGGTCTCGCTGAAGCTGATCCCGGTCGAGCAGTATCCGCAGATTACGCCGCCGGTCATCAACGTTAGCGCCAGCTGGCCGGGCGCCAGCGCGGCGGACGTGGCGGAAGCCATTGCCGCGCCGCTGGAGACCCAGCTCAACGGCGTCGATCATATGCTCTATATGGAGTCCACCAGTTCCGATGAGGGGACCTACAGCCTGAGCCTGACTTTTGCCGCCGGGACCGATGCCGATTTAGCCGCGATCGACGTGCAGAACCGCGTGTCGCAGGCGGTGGCGCAGCTGCCTGCCGACGTGCAGCAGAACGGCGTGCAGGTGCGTAAGCGGGCGACGAACCTGCTGATGGGCGTGAGTCTCTATTCGCCGCTCGGCACGCTATCGCCGCTGTTTGTCAGCAACTACGCCAGCACTCAGGTGCGCGAGGCGCTGGCGCGTCTACCCGGCGTCGGGGAAGTGCAGATGTTCGGCGCGCGCGACTACAGCATGCGCATCTGGCTGCGCCCCGACCGCATGAACGCGCTGAATATCACAACCGACGATATTGCCCAGGCGCTGCGCGAGCAGAACGTACAGGGCGCGGCGGGGCAGGTGGGGACGCCGCCGGTATTTAATGGCCAGCAGCAGACGCTGACCATCAACGGTATCGGGCGACTCAGCGACGCCGCCGGCTTCGGGCAAATTGTGGTTCGCAGCGGCGAACGCGGCCAGCTGGTACGCCTGTCTGACGTGGCGACCATTGAGCTGGGCGCGCGCAGCTACAGCTCCGGCGCGCAGCTCAACGGCAAAGATTCCGCCTATCTCGGTATCTATCCGACGCCCACCGCCAACGCCCTGCAGGTCGCCACCGCGGTGCGCGCTGAGCTGACCCGGCTGCACGCGCGTTTCCCGGCGGATCTCACCTGGGAAGTGAAGTTTGATACCACCCGCTTTGTGGCGGCGACGATCAAAGAGATCGGCGTGTCTCTGGCGCTGACCCTTATGGCGGTGGTGGTGGTGGTTTCGCTGTTCCTCCAGAGCTGGCGGGCGACGCTGATTGTCGCGCTGGCGATCCCGGTGTCGCTTATCGGCACCTTTGCCGTGCTTTATGCGCTGGGCTACAGCGCCAATACCCTGAGCCTGTTCGCGATTATTCTCGCCCTGACGATGGTGGTGGATGACGCCATCGTGGTGGTGGAGAGCGTGGAAACGAAAATGGCGGAGGGGCTGGATCGCGGCGCCGCGACCGCCGAGGCGCTGCGGCAAATCGCCGGGCCGGTGATCGCCACAACTCTGGTGCTGCTGGCGGTGTTTGTGCCGGTAGCGATGCTGCCGGGGATCGTCGGCGAGCTGTATCGCCAGTTTGCGGTGACCTTATCGACGGCGGTGACGCTGTCGAGCGTGGTGGCGCTGACCCTGACGCCCGCGCTGTGCGCGCTGCTGCTGCGTCCGCGGCCGCAGCAGCCAGCCGCCATCTGGCGCGGTTTTAACCGCGGTCTGGATACGGTGCGCGATGGTTACGGGCGTCTGGTCGGGAGGATGAATCGTCGCCCCTGGCTGGCGCTGGCGGCGACGATGGCGGCGGCCGGGGTGGTGGTGTTTAGCTTTATCACCATGCCAAAGGGTTTTCTGCCGCAGGAAGATCAGGGCTACTTCTTTGCCAGCGTGCAACTGCCTGAAGCCGCCTCGCTGGAGCGTACCGAAGCGGTGATGGCCCAGGCGCGCGAGCTGCTGTTGTTGAATCCGGCGGTTGAGGATGTGATTCAGGTCTCCGGTTTTAATATTCTCAACGGTACCAGCGCTTCAAACGGCGGATTTATCTCGGTGATGCTGAAGGACTGGCACCAGCGGCCGCCGCTGGAGGCGGTGATGGAAAAGGTGCAGGGCCAGCTGATGGGGCTACCGGAGGCGACGATCATGACTTTTGCGCCGCCGACGCTGCCGGGGCTGGGCAACGCTTCCGGGTTTAATTTACGCATTCTGGCCCAGGCCGGACAATCGCCGGCGGAGCTGGAGCAGGTGACGCATCAGGTGCTGCGGACGGCTAATCAGTACCCGCAGCTGAGCCGGGTATTTACCACCTGGAGCAGCAACGTGCCGCAGCTGACGCTCACCGTCGACCGCGACCAGGCGGCCCGGCTGAACGTACCGGTGGCGAGGATTTTCAGCAGCCTGCAAACCGCGTTTGGCGGCACCCGCGCCGGCGATTTCAGCATCAACAATCGTGTCTACCACGTGGTGATGCAAAACGAGATGCAGTGGCGCGAGCGGGCAGAGCAGATAAGCGAGCTGTACGTGCGCAGCGACAGCGGCGAGCGGGTTCGCCTGAGTAATCTGGTGACGATTACGCCGACGGTGGGCGCGCCGTTTATTCAGCAGTATAACCAGTTCCCGTCGGTATCGGTGAGCGGGTCGGCGGCCGAAGGCGTCAGCAGCCGGACGGCAATGGCGGTGATGGAGCAGATTTTACAAGCGAACCTGCCGCACGGTTATGATTACGCCTGGAGCGGCATCTCCTGGCAGGAGCAGCAGACCGGTAACCAGGCGGTGTGGATTGTGCTGGCGGCGGTAGCGATGGCGTGGCTGTTCCTCGTCGCCCAGTATGAGAGCTGGACGCTGCCGGCGAGCGTGATGCTGTCGGTGCTGTTCGCTATCGGTGGGTCCCTGCTGTGGCTATGGTGGGCCGGTTACGCCAACGATGTGTACGTGCAGATAGGCTTGGTGCTGCTGATCGCGCTGGCGGCGAAAAACGCGATTTTGATCGTCGAGTTTGCCCGCGCGAAGCGCGAAGAGGGGATGTCGATCGTCGATGCCGCCCGCGAAGGGGCGACCCGCCGCTTCCGCGCGGTAATGATGACGGCGGTCTCTTTTATCATCGGGATTGTGCCGATGATGCTCGCCACCGGCGCCGGGGCGCAGAGCCGGCGGATTATCGGTACCACGGTGTTCAGCGGCATGCTGGTGGCGACGGTAATCGGCATTTTGTTTATTCCTTCGCTGTACGTGCTGTTCCAGCGGCTGCGCGAGTGGGCCCACCGCCGGATGTAGGTGGCCCGCGCCTGTCCGGGCTACAGTACTGCATATTGCCGATAACCCGTAGCCCGGGTAAGGCGTTTACGCCGCAACCCGGGGAATATGCCGCGACGTGGTATTGCTGTGGCTTCTTCCCGGCTTGCGCTGCGCTTAGCCGGGCTACCGGGCCGCAGATTGCCGGTAATCCGTAGCCAGGACAGGCGCGGCAGCGCCGCCTCCGGGAGATTTTCATGCCGCTGCGGATATGTTTCTGAAACAACGTGTCATGCAGCAATGCCCTGGCCCCCGCTGAAATCGGCGAACCGGAGGACCGAAGACAAGGGCTGGCCGCCAGGGATGGCGGACAGAGGCGAATCGAGACACGACAAAATTGCCTGGAGCAATTTTGAACAGCGCTTGCGCTGGCCCCGTAGGGGCGAGTCCCAGGGATGGGACGAGTAAGGTCGAGTTGAGCCGACCGCAGGCTGAGGTCCGGGAGGTGAGCGCAGTGCGCAGCACCGATTTCTTTGCGGGACCGCGGGGATTGTAAAGGGGGAGACGGTTTTCTCCCCCTTTACCCGTTCACGTACCACGGTGAGATATTTTCTGTGGGATAATAGTGAACGGAATCCCTCAACACCGTCCCGGAGGCGGCGCTGCCACGCCTGTCCGGGTACCCAATCTCCCTCCCTCAGGCACCGGGCCCGGAAATCCCGGGTCGCGGCGTAAACGCCTTACCCGGGCTACTCCCCGCAGACGATGTTTTGCCGACTACCTGCTCTCCACCGCGATCATGGTGACGAACGGATGGTACTGCCACGGCACGCTGCCGCCTTTCTGGTACATCTTCGAAATGGTACCGTCGAGATAGAGCATCTGGCGCACGTTGAGCCTGGACTGCGCGTAGCAGGCAAAATCATAGAAATTGGTTTCGCGCGCGCTGAGCATAAAGACCACTTTGCCATCGCCGGTGATGCCCACGCCGTTACGCAGCTTGCGCGAGCTGGCGGACGGCTTCAGCCGCCAGTTGATCTTGCCGTTTTCAATCAGCATCGGCCCGGACTGCACGGCGTAGCGGATGGCCGGCGACGGCCTGAATTTATCGATGCTGACAATCGCCGCGTTTTGCCCGCGCAGATAAAACACCCCGCCGGGACGAATAAAAAAGTTGCCGCCGCCGGAAGTGCGGTTAAGCGGGGTCAGCTGCCTGCCTTTCTCGATATACAGCCCCAGCGGCGCGTAGGCTTTATCATAAATTCCGCCGTTCATCGCCATCTGCACCTGTCCGTTGTGGTCGATATCCGCCAGCAGGGCGCGCAGCGATCCCCAGGCTTTACCGTCCTCTTTTTGCCAGTACATCACGATGCGTTCGCGCTGCGGATCAACGGTATAGCTTTGCAGCGTCAGCGACGGGTCGGTCAGCGAGCACTTCCCGCTGGCGAAAGCGGGCAGGGATAACAGCAGCAGCGGCAGAAGAGAGAAAAAGCGCACGACAGGTTCCAGACAGACGACGAAAGCGTGCAGTATAGCGTTTTATCGCCGCTACGCCGTCCAGATTTCGCAGTGCTTTTGTACCAGCCCGATCAATGAACCGCCGTTGGCGACAAACTCGCGCATCTGCTGCGGCTCGCTGCGATCCTGCTTCGCCTGGCGCACAATCGCCTCCAGCGCGCTGCCGGCATTCAGCTTGTGGGCACTGGGGGCCAGCCTATCCGCCAGCTGTAAAATTTCTTCGCGCAATGTTCGTTGTTCGCCGCCGTTAACATCGGTATTGATCCCATCAAGCCCGTAGCGGCAGGCCTGATAGCGGTTGAAGGGGTAGAGCAGATAATCCTCGGGCTGATGCTTAAACGGCCGCTCCGTCAGCAGCCAGCAGGCGATGATCTGAATAAACCCGGCGATATTCACCGCCTGAGCAATCGTCAGCGGCGTATCCATCACCCGGACTTCGACGGTACCAAAGCGCGGGCTGGGGCGGATATCCCAGTGCAGATCCTTCATGCTGTCGATCATGCTGGTATAGCTAAGACGGCGAAACAGACCGGTAAAAGCCTGCCAGTTATTCACCCACGGCATCGGGCCGTTATCGGGATAGGCGGCAAAAAGGTTAAGCCGCGAACAGGCAAAGCCGCTATCGGTCCCGTCGAGCCAGGGCGATGCCGCATTCAGCGCGATAAAATGCGGTACGAAGCGCGACAGGCCGTGCAGAAGATAGATGGCATCATCGCCATTTTGACACCCCACGTGCACGTGCTGGCCGAAGATCGTCGCCTGCTTCGCCAGGTAACCAAAGTGCTCGACGGTTTTCAGGTAGCGCGGGTTATCGCTGATCTGCTGACGCTGCCAGCTTTGAAACGGATGCGTTCCGCCGCCGCAGATCTGCACATGATGGCGGGAGGCGGCGCGCAGCACCGCCTGTTGAATCGCGCTCAGCTGCGCGGTGGCCTGGTGGATATCGCGGCAGACGCCGGTGGCGATCTCCAGCATGCTTTCGGTAATGTCATGCTTGGCCTCGCCCGCTTTCAGCGTGCCCTGCACCTCGTCAATCAGCGCGGAAGAGTCCTGGCTCAGATCGAAACCCGGCGGGTTGACGACCTGAAGCTCCAGCTCGATACCGAGGGTAAACGGCTCGGAGCGGTGAAAATCAGGTAACGGCATGGCGACTCCCTCTTTCTCTTTATCAGAAAGTATAGAAGACAACGCCTCAAACTGATGATTTGCCGGACATTATGAATTTAATTTATAGAAAATAACGCCACGTGATTATCCCTTTAAAAAGAAAGTAAGGCTGGTGCAATCCTGCAACAGAATTCCCGCCGGTGGTGCAAAAAGATAAGGTTATTCTATTTTTTAAGTAAAATCATAGAGATGATATAAGTCATTCTTATTTTATAAGCCATTTCACGCTTATTCCCCGCGCGTTCAGAACTGGTATGTATCTTGCCTGTTAAATAGCGACTTTTATTTAACAGGGACAATGTGATGCTGAAGAAAAAAATATTTTCGCGTAAATGCCATCTCGCCGTTGCTGTTAGCGGAGCATTGGCGCTGATCGCCTCTTTGCCGGCCAATGCCTCAACCCTGCGGATCGCCATGACCGCCGCCGATATCCCTTTGACCCTCGGACAGCCCGATCAGGGCTTTGAGGGCAATCGCTTCACCGGCATTCCGCTCTACGACGCCCTCGTTGAATGGGATCTCTCTCAGGGAGAAAAGCCCAGCGGCCTGGTGCCGGGGCTGGCGACCGAGTGGCACGTTGACCCGCAAAATCAAAGCCGCTGGATTTTCACCCTGCGCCCGGGCGTTAAGTTTCACGATGGTTCAACGGTCAACGCCGATGCCATCGTCTGGAACGTGGATAAGGTGCTGAATAAAGCCGCGCCGCAGTATGCCCCGGGCCAGATAGGCAACACCCTCTCACGCATGCCGACCCTGACCGGCGCGGAAAAGATTGACGACCACACCGTGGCGCTGACCACCTCCGAACCGGACGCGCTGCTGCCTTACAACCTTACCAACCTGTTTATCGTTTCACCGACGGCGTGGCAGAAGCTGTATGACGCAGTGCCGGCAAACGCCGGCGATGCCGCCGCGCGTAGTAAGCAGGCGTGGACCGAGTTCGCCGCCCACGCGGTGGGCAGCGGTCCGTTCAAAATGGAAAAACTGGTTCCTCGCCAGCAGCTGATCCTCGATAAGAACCCCGACTACTGGAACAAAGATCGCATTCCGCGAGTGGACAAAGTGGTGCTGATCCCGCTGCCGGAAGCTAACGCCCGCACGGCGGCGCTGCTCTCGAAGCAGGTGGACTGGATCGAAGCCCCGGCCCCGGACGCGGTCGATCAGATAAAAGCCCAGGGCTTTAAAATCTACGCCAACACCCAGCCGCACCTGTGGCCGTGGCAGTTCTCCTTCGAAGAGGGCTCGCCGTGGAAAGATATTCGCGTGCGCAAAGCCGCCAACCTGTGCCTGAACCGCGCGGAGCTCAAAAGCTATCTCGGCGGCTATATGACCGAAGCGACCGGCGTCTACGAGGCCGGCAGCCCGTGGCACGGTAAACCCACCTTCCAGATCAAATATGACCCGGATACCGCCCGTAAGCTGATGACCGAAGCCGGGTATAGCGCCGGGAAACCGCTGCACGTCACGGTCGCCACCTCGGCCTCCGGCTCCGGGCAGATGCAGCCGCTGCCGATGAACGAGTACATCCAGCAGAGCCTGAAAAGCTGCTTCTTTAACGTCGACATTAAGGTCAACGAATGGAACACCCTGTTTACCAACTGGCGTCTCGGGGCGAAAGATCCGTCGGCGAAAGGGATCGACGCGATCAACGTCAGCGCCGCGGTTAACGATCCCTATTTCGGCATGATCCGCTTCTCCACCGCGAAGGCCTTCCCGCCGGTGGCGACCAACTGGGGCTACTTCTCGACCCCGGAAACCGAAAAGCTGGCGGCGGCGGTGAAACATGCGTTTACCCCGGCTGAAATGGATAAAGCCGCGGGTGAACTGCACGCCGCGCTGGTCGATCAGGTGCCGTTCCTGTTCGTCGCCCACGATGTCGGGCCAAGGGCGATATCGCCAGCCGTCACCGGTGTGGTACAGCCGCAAAGCTGGTTTATCGACCTCAGCCTGGTGAGCAAAAAAGAGTAATCGACACGGGAGCAAGAGATGATCAATACACTGCTATATCGCATCCTGCTGGCCGTCCCCACCATGCTCGGGGTGGCGGTGATCTGTTTTATGCTGGTGCAGATAGCGCCGGGCGACCCGCTGGTATCGGTGATGCCGCCGGACGCTTCGGAATCGCTGCGTCAGACCTTAATGCAGGCCTACGGCTTTGATAAACCGCTGCCGCTGCAGTTTGTGCACTGGCTATGGCGGGCGCTGCACGGCGATCTGGGCATGTCGGTCGCCACCGGGCGCCCGGTCATCGATGAAGTGATGACGGCGGTCACCTACTCTCTGCGTCTGGCGCTGCTGGCGACGGCGATCGGGTTTGCGCTGGGCAGCCTGTTCGGTTTTGTCGCCGGCTACTTTCGTAACAGCATTATTGACCGTCTGGCCTCGGTGCTATCCGTGTTTGGCGTCAGCGTACCGCACTACTGGCTGGGGATGCTGCTGGTCATCGTTTTTAGCGTCAAATTCGCGCTGCTGCCGGCGACCGGCGGCGGGCCAATCGGCGAGGTGGGCTGGCAGTGGAACTGGGAACACCTGCAGTTTATGCTGCTGCCGGCCTTCACGCTGTCGGTGATCCCGACCGGCATTATCGCCCGCACCGTTCGCTCGCAGGTGGCGGACATTCTCAGCCAGGAGTTTATCGTCGGCCTGCGCGCCCGGGGGCTCAACGAGTCGCGGATCTTTCTGCACGTGGTGAAAAACGCCGCCCCGACCGCGCTGGCGGTGATGGGGCTGCAGGTCGGCTATCTGATGGGCGGCTCGATTCTGGTGGAAACCGTCTTCTCCTGGCCCGGCACCGGTCTGCTGCTGAACACCGCTATCTTCCAGCGCGATCTGCCGCTATTGCAGGGCACCATCTGGGTACTGGCGCTGTTCTTTGTCCTGCTCAATCTGCTGGTGGATATTCTGCAAACCAGTCTCGATCCGCGAATTAAGAGGAGCTGACGATGGTGGATACCGTGACGACCAAAGGCATTACTGTCTCTGCCGCGACGGTTGCCAGACAAGGCTACTGGCGCGGCGTGTTTCGCCGCCTGCTGCGCGACCCGGGCGGCGTATTCGTCGGCGCGATCATTCTCATCCTGCTGGCGCTGGCGCTGTTCGGTCCCTGGCTAATCGTGAAAGATCCGTATCAAACATCGATGTTTTTACGCCTCAAACCGATTGGCGCCGACGGCTTTCCGCTGGGCTCCGATGAGCTCGGGCGCGATATGCTATCAAGGCTGATTCTCGGTACCCGGCTGTCGCTGTTTATGGGGATTGTCCCGGTGGTGTTCGCCTTTTTCATCGGCGGGGCGATCGGCATTATCGCCGGCTATGCGGGCGGTAAAACCAACACCCTGATTATGCGCACCGTGGACGTGTTTTACGCCTTTCCCTCGGTGCTGCTGGCGATCGCGCTCTCCGGCGCGCTGGGGGCGGGCATCGGTAACGCGCTGCTCTCGCTGACCCTGGTGTTCGTGCCGCAGGTGGCGCGTATCGCCGAAAGCGTCACCGCGCAGGTGCGGCATATGGACTATATCGACGCCGCCCGGGCCACCGGGGCCAGCGCGTTCACCATTATTCGCGTCCAGGTGCTGGGCAATGTGCTGGGGCCGATTTTCGTCTTCTCCACCGGCCTGATTTCGGTGTGCATGATCCTCGCCTCCGGGCTCTCTTTTCTCGGTCTCGGGGTTCGCCCGCCGGAGCCGGAATGGGGGCTGATGCTGAACACCCTGCGTACGGCGATTTATACCCAGCCGTGGGTAGCGGCGCTGCCCGGCCTGATGATTTTTATCACCTCCATTTCGTTCAATATCCTCGCGGACCGCCTGCGTGCGGCAATGGCGATTAAGGAGTAAGCGATGCAACCCTTTATCAATATCGACCTCGGCGGACCGGCGCAGCCGCTGCTGAAGGTCAACAATCTGCTGAAACATTTTCCCGCCGGCGGCGGCAAAGCGCGCGAAGTGGTGCAGGCGGTGGACGACGTCAGTTTTTCGGTGATCAAAGGCGAAACCCTCGGCGTGGTGGGGGAGTCAGGCTGCGGTAAATCCACCACCGCGCGGCTGCTGATGCAGCTGCTTAAGCAGGACAGCGGGGAGCTGATCTTCGATGGTCTGGAGGTGGGTTCATCGCGCCTGCCGATGAAAGCGTATCGCCGCCAGGTGCAGATGGTTTTCCAGGATAGCTACGCCTCGCTCAACCCGCGCATGACTATGGAAGAGAGCATTGCGTTCGGCCAGCGGGTACACGGCGTCAGCGCCAAAGAGGCCAGCGAGTACGCCCGCTATCTGCTGGCGCACGTCGGCCTTGAGCCGGAACGTTTTGCCCATCGTTATCCGCACGCGCTTTCCGGCGGCCAGCGCCAGCGGGTGAATATTGCCCGCGCGCTGGCGATGAAGCCCCGGCTGGTGATCCTCGACGAGGCCGTCTCGGCGCTGGATAAGTCGGTGGAAGCTCAGGTGCTGCAGCTGCTGCAGGAGCTGAAGCGGACGCTGGCGCTGACCTATGTGTTTATCAGCCACGATCTGCACGTGGTGCGCTGGCTGTCGGACCGCATTCTGGTGATGTATCTCGGCGAGGTGGTGGAGATTGGCCCGGCGGAGCAGCTGTTTACCGCCTCGGCCCACCCCTATACCCGGGCGCTGTTAAGCTCGATGCCGTCAATGGACCCGCACAATCGCACCTTAACCTCGCCGCTGAGCGGCGATCCGCCCAGCCCGATTTCTCCGCCCTCCGGCTGCCGCTTTCATACCCGCTGCCCGCACGCCAGAGCGGTGTGCGCCGAGGTGAAACCGACGCTCGAAAGCGTCGGCGAGGGGCACCAGAGCGCCTGCCTGATGGCGCAGCCCGCGTCGCCCTGGCATCAAAATATCGCCATTCAGGAGGTCAGCCATGTCGCATGAAGCCTACGTCCATATCCGTGACCTGCGGGTTGAGTTTCGCCGCGACGGTCAGACGGTCAACGCGGTCAACGGCGTCTCCTTTGATGTGCAAAAAGGCGAGGTGATGGCGCTGATCGGCGAGTCTGGCTCCGGGAAAAGCGTCACTCTGCGCGCCCTGATGCGGCTGCACCCGCCGAAAAGCAGCGTGCTTTCCGGTACCCTGAGGGTCGGGGAAGAGGATGTGTTGAACATGAGCGCCGGGCAGCTGCGGCGCTACCGCGGCGCGTGCTGCGCGATGATTTTCCAGGAGCCGCTGCTGGCCTTCGACCCGGTCTATACCGTGGGCCAGCAGATTGTCGAGGGGCTGCGTCGCCATGAAGGCCTGTCGCGGCAGGCGGCGCGGGAAAGGGCGCTGGAGGCGCTGCGTCAGGTGCGCATTCCGAGCCCCGAGCGGCGGCTGGATGCTTACCCGCACGAGATGTCCGGCGGGATGCGCCAGCGGGCGATGATTGCCCTCGCGCTCTCCTGCAACCCGCAGCTGCTGCTGGCGGATGAGCCGACCACCGCCCTCGATGCCACGGTGCAAATCCAGATCCTGATTCTGCTGCGTGAGCAGCAAAAGCAGCGCGATCTGTCGATTATATTTGTGACCCATGATATCGGCGCGGCGGTGGAGATCGCCGACCGGGTGGCGGTGATGTACGCCGGGCGCATCGTGGAGGAGGCGTCGATCGAGGAGATTCTGTATCGTCCGCGCCATCCCTATACCCAGGTGCTGCTGGGCAGCCGGCCGAAAGAGGGGCTGAAAAAGGGCGATGCGCTGCACTGTATTCCCGGCTCGCCGCCGGATCTCTCGTGCCTGCCGCCGGGCTGCGCGTTTGCCGAACGCTGTCCACACGCGCGCCCCGCCTGCGCGCAAAGCCAGCCGACGACCGAACCGGCCGGGCCGCGTCACGTGGTAAGTTGCCATCGCTGGCGTGAGCTGAGCCCGTCCGTTGAAAACCAGGCGCTTTACGCCTGAGGCCAGGAGGAAACCATCATGCAGGACGACATTCGCGCCTTTATGCCCTATCCGCCGCATCCGGTGGCGCATGCGCTCAGCGGGCCGCTGAGCGGCTTAACCTTTGCGGTCAAAGATCTGTTCGACGTGGCGGGCTACCCAACCGGCGGGGGCAATCCGCACCTGCTGGCGCTGTCCGGGATTAAAAACCGCACCGCGCCGGTGGTGCAAAAGCTGTTAGATAACGGCGCGCGCTTTATCGGCAAAACCCATACCAGCGAGCTGGCGTATTCGATGAGCGGGCACAACGTGCATTACGGTACCCCGCGCAACGGCGCCGCGCCGAATCATATACCCGGCGGATCGTCGTCCGGCTCGGCGTCGGCGGTATCGAACGCGGCGTGCGACTTTGCCCTCGGCAGCGATACCGGCGGCTCGGTACGCACGCCGGCGAGCTACTGCGGACTGTTTGGCCTGCGTCCAACCCACGGCCGTCTCTCCCTCGACGGCTGCCAGCCGCTGTGCGCCACCATGGACACCTGCGGCTTCTTTGCCCGCTCGCCGGAGGTCTTTTCCGCCGTCGCCGCTTGTCTGTTCGACGATGAACGCGCGGATTTCGACGGCGTGCGGCTGGCCTGCCACGATGGGCTGTTTTCCCGCCTGCCGCTGCGCAGCCAGCAGGCGCTGCTGCCGGTCCGCCAACGGCTGGCGCGCTTTTTCGGCCCGTTAGCGCCGCTCGATGCGCCGCTGCCCGACGCGGACGATATTTATCTCGCCTTCCGCCAGATTCAGGGCTACGAAGCGTGGCAGGCGCAGGGCGAAACCATTGAGCGCTATGGTCTGCAGCTAGGCCCGGACGTCCGCGAGCGCTTTTTCTGGGGCAAAGCGGTCACCCGCGCGCAGTTTGACGCCGCCTGCCAGCTGCGCGAGCGTTTTACCGCCTGGTGGGACGCGCAGCTGGGCGATGCGGTCCTGGTGATGCCGACCGTTCCCGATGGCGCGCCGCTGCTGACGGCGCAGGCCGAAGAGATAGAAGCGGTCCGGCGCCTGTCTCACGACCTGCTGTTAATTTCCGTGATGACCCAACGTCCGCAGGTGACGCTGCCGGTCGCCCAGACGGGCGGTCTGCCGCTGGGGATGTCATTTTTAGGCCCGCGCGGCAGCGATCGTCTGCTGGTCGAGCTGGCCGCCGCGTTTATGCAAGGAGACCGAAATGAGCAGTGATGTCCTTTTTACCCCGATGACCGAAACCACCGACTGCCGGGTTAACGGCGAGCGTCTGTGGGAGTCGCTGATGGCGCTGGCGGAAATCGGCGCCACGCCGAAGGGCGGCTGCTGTCGTCTGACGCTCACCGATCTCGATCGCCAGGGTCGGGATTTGGTGATTAGCTGGGCGCAGGCGGCGGGGATGCGCGTCACCGTCGATAAAATCGGCAACGTCTTTATGCGCCGGGAAGGGCGTAATCCGGCGCTGCCGCCGATTGTCTCCGGCAGCCATATTGATACCCAGCCCACCGGCGGCAAATTTGATGGCAACTACGGCGTGCTGGCGGCGCTGGAGGTGGTGCGCACCCTGAACGATCGGCATATCGAAACCGAAGCGCCGATTGAAGTGGTGTTCTGGACCAACGAAGAGGGCTCGCGCTTTGTGCCGGTGATGATGGGCTCCGGGGTGTTTGCCGGGGTATTCCCGCTGGAAACTGTCTATGCCGCGCAGGATGCGGACGGTAAAACCGTGGGCGAGGAGCTGGCGCGCATCGGCTATATCGGCAGCCAGACGCCGGGCGATCATCCGATTGGCGCCTACTTCGAAGCGCATATTGAACAGGGGCCGATTCTGGAAGATGAAGCGAAAACTATCGGTATCGTGCAGGGCGTGCTGGGGATCCGCTGGTATGACTGCGTGGTGACCGGCCAGGAGTCCCACGCCGGACCGACGCCGATGCGCCTGCGTCAGGATGCGCTGCAGGTGGCGACCCGCATTATGCAGGAGGTCGTGGCGATCGCCGGGCGCAGCGAGGAAGGGCGCGGTACGGTAGGGAGGGTGCAGGTCTATCCGAACAGCCGCAACGTGGTGCCGGGAGAGGTCACTTTTTCGATTGATATGCGTAATCTCAGCGATGCGCTGGTGGATGAGATGGACCGCCAGCTGCGGGCGTTTATCGCCGGGGTTGAGCGGGAGAGCGGCCTGAAGGTGGCGCTGAAAGAGGTGAGCCACTATCCAGCGGCGCCGTTCCACCCGGATTGCCAGGCGGCGATCGCCGACGCCGCGCAGCGGCTGGGCTATCCGGCGCGGGAGATTGTCTCCGGCGCCGGGCACGACGCGGTGTATATGAGCTACCTGGCGCCAACCGGGATGATTTTTATCCCCTGCAGGGACGGGATCAGCCACAACGAAATTGAGTATGCGTCGCCGGAGCACGTTGAGGCCGGCGCGAACGTGCTGCTGCAGGTGATGCTGCAGTACGCGCGGGTGGTATAAACGGCCGCTCTCCCCGGTCGCGCTGCGCTTACCGGGGCTACGGGTTTCCAGCCGCCTGCGGGGGAGTAGCCCGGGTAAGGCGTTTACGCCGCGACCCGGGATTTTCGGGCCCGGAGCCTGAGGGAGGCAGATTGGGTAGCCCGGACAGGCGCGTCAAGCGCCGCCTCCGGGCTACAAGGGCTACGGGTTTCCAGCCGTCTGCGGGGCGGTAGCCCGGGTAAGGCGTTTACGCCGCGACCCGGGATTTCCGGGCTACAAGGGCAATACAGGCTAGCTGCCAAATTTGCGCGAACCGATAACGCACAGAATCACGCCCAGCGTCACGGCCAGCATCAATGGGCTGACGGTTTCATGCAAAAGCGCCGCCGCCAGGCCAAGCCCGAAGAACGGCTGTAATAGCTGGAGCTGGCCGACGGCGGCGATACCGCCAGCGGCGAGCCCTTTGTACCAGAAAATAAAGCCGATAAGCATGCTAAAGAGCGACACATAGCCGAGCGCGATCCAGGCGGAAGGCGATATAGCGCCCCATGACGCTGGCCGGGTCATCCACGAGGCCACCAGCATAAAAGGCAGCGCCATAATCAGCGCCCAGCTAATCACCTGCCAGCCGCCGAGCTCCCGGGTCAGCTTCGCGCCCTCCGCATAGCCGAGGCCGCAGACGATCACCGCCGCCAGCATCAGCAGATCGCCGCTGAGCGACGCCGCCGCGTTTTGCGTCAGGGCGAATCCCACCACCAGCAGGCTGCCAATAACCGAAAAGATCCAGAAAGCGCGGCGCGGACGTTCTCCGCCGCGCAGTACGCCAAAAATGGCCGTCATCAGCGGCAATAGCCCGATAAAAACGATCGAATGCGCTGACGTGACGTGCCGCAGGGCCAGCGCCGTGAGCAGCGGAAAGCCGATCACCACCCCTGACGAGACGATGGCAAGCGGCACAAGCTGCGACGCGCGCGGCCGTTTCTGGCGAAAGCCTGCCAGCAGCGCGATGGCGAGGAGCCCGGCGATGGAGGCGCGCAGAAAGGTCAGCAGGAACGGGTCCATATCGAGCACCGCCAGACGGGTCGCGGGCAGCGAACCGCTAAAAATGATGACGCCCAGTAAACCATTCAACCACCCGGACCACGGCCCGGGCGCCGTTTTGAGAACCACTGAATCTACCATGCTAACCTCGCTATATTGACCGTGCTGTGCCCGCTTGAGCAATGTTTCAGGCGATGGTAGTGTGCGTAATCTAATACAATCAAATTATTGTCATAGATACATTTCACGATGAAAGCCCGATACAAAACCATTGTCGACAGCTACGCGCAGGCGATTCATCGCGGACAGCTGGCGGCCGGCACCCGCCTGCCGACGCATCGTACGCTTGCCGCCGCGGAGCGGATCTCGCTGGCCACGGCCACGCGCGTTTATCGTGAACTGGAGGCGATGGGGCTGGTCAGCGGCGAAACCGGGCGCGGCACCTTCGTGCGGGATATCACGCTCCCGCCGGGCCACGGCGTCGATCAGCAGGCGCTGGCGGGGGATGTTGTCGATCTCAACTTCAACTATCCTTCGCTGCCGGCGCAGGGGGATGCGCTTCGCGAGGCGCTCAGGCGACTGGCGATGGCGGGGGATATTGACGCTCATCTGCGCTACCAGCCTCATGCCGGGCGGCTCTCCGAGCGCGAAATTATCGCCCGCTATTTAACCGGCAATCGTTTTGCGCCTGACGCGGAAAATGTGCTGATCGTCAACGGCGCCCAGCACGGACTGGCGGTGACCGTGATGGGGCTCCTGCGCCCGGGCGATGTGGTGGCGGTGGATGCGCTAACCTACTCGGGCTTTAAAGCCCTGGCCGCGCTCTATCATCTGGAACTGGCGGCGATCCCCTGCCGCGCGGACGGGCCGGATCTGCAGGCGCTTCACGTGCTGTGTCAGCAGCGGCGCGTACGAGCGGTGTATACCATGCCGACGCTACACAATCCGCTGGGCTGGGTGCTCAGCGCCCGCCAGCGGCAGGCGCTGGCGGATCTCGCGCGCCAGCACGACCTGCTGATTATTGAAGATGCCGCCTACGCCAGCCTGATTCGCCATCCGCCGCCGCCGGTGGCCAGCTATGCGCCGGAAAGCACGGTTTATATCACCGGTTTTTCGAAAAACGTCGCCACCGGACTGCGCGTGGGGACGGTTGTCTGCCCGTCCCGCTATCGGCCGGAGATTGAGCGCGCTATACGGGCCACCACGTGGAACACCCCTTCGCTGGTGAGTTCGCTGATCTGCGCCTGGATTGAAGACGGCACGGTGGCGCGTTTTGAAGCGCAGAAACGCCAGGATGCGCGGCGGCGGCAGGGGGTTGCCCGTGAGGTTCTCGGCGCGCTTCCCTTCGTCAGCCATCCGGATTCGTATTTTGTCTGGCTGCCTCTGGGCGAGGAGAGTCGGGCCGATCGGCTGGCGAAAACGCTGATGGAGCGCCATATTTCCGTGTCGACCGCCGAGCCTTTTTGCGTTACAGCGAACGTTCCGCAGGCGATCCGCATCGCCCTCGGCTCCGTTCCCTTCGATAGCCTGCGCGCGGCGCTAGTCCAGGTTCGCGAAGCCGTGGAGTATGAGCAATATCGCTAGCGTTTCGGCGGCGAGTGATAGGGTGACTTATTAGTAACGTTTTATGGGGTAAATAGCGGGTTAATAGTCTTAAAATAAATGTTTGTTTTTTATTATTATGATTTATAGGGTTAATTTTAAATTTGATGACAATATAAAATTGTTACGGTAGTGTACAAAACACATCAAGTACGGTTGTGCTGTTGACGCTGAGCGAGCGCACGTCCTGAAGATACGACGTTGTTAATCATTTCAGGGGCGGAGCCGCGCCCTGTTCTGTACAGGATCCTTTTTCAATGCAGCAGCTCTACCTTTATATACTGATTGCCAGCCTGACCATTGCCAGCCCCGGGCCAGGAGTGCTTCTGACGCTGACCAACACCCTGAATTATAATCTGCGTAATGCAATGGCGGGGATTATCGGCGTGGCGGTGGGGATGGGCGTCATATCGATTATTGCTGCCAGCAGCGTTGGCGTGATGATTACCACTTCTCAGCTGACGCTGTTGATAGTCAAGGGGGTTGGGGCGGCCTATCTGATCTATCTGGGCGTAAAGCTCTTTCGCTCGGTGCCCCGCGCGCTGAATCAACCTCTCTCTTCTGGCGATTCAACGATGCCTTCCGCCAGCCAGCGGTTTCGTCAGGGAGTACTGGTGTCGTTGTTTAATCCCAAACCCATTGTGTTTTTTATGGCGCTGTTTCCCCAGTTTATTCATCCGCAGCAGCCCTTTATTCCGCAGTTCAGCGTGCTGTCGATAACCTTCTGTATTCTGGTGGTTGTCATTCATTCACTCTACGGCCTTTTCGCACACAGCGTAAAAACGAAAATGTCGTCCGGGAATGCCTTTGTTAAGCTGAATAAAACCGGTGGCATCGTGTTTGTGTGTTTTGCCGTCGGTCTTATTGTTTCCGCCGTTCATCCTTATTTGTCGCTATCATCGTGAGGCCGCCTCGTTAAGGCTGGGGGCCCTGCGTTCAGCCCATCTGCGCCAGCTGGCCGCGCAGTACCTCCACGCCCTGTTCGATGGCGTCAGGGTGAATGGCGTGGAACCCCATCCGGAAGAAATTAGCCGGCGGCGCGTCGCTGAGAAAATGCCGCGCGCCGGGCTCAATCAGCACCCCGGCGTGGGCGGCGCGCCAGGTCAGCTGCTGGGTGTTGATTTGCTCCGGCGTGGCCAGCCAGAACGCGTTGGCGTGTTCGCTGCCGGGGATGATGCGGCACTCCGACAGATGCTGCTGTAGCGCGTTGTTGAGACGGTCCCAGCGCTGGGCAGAGTCGTAATGGTAGCGCCGCAGGTGGGTTTCATAGTGGCCCTGGGCGAGGAAATGGGCCATCTGATACTGAATATTGGTCGGCGGATGACGATACACCAGCCGCCGCAGCGCCCGGGCTTCGTCAATCAGATCCGGGTCAGCGACCATAAAGCCCAGCCGCAGGCCCGGCGATAGCGCTTTTGACAGGCTGCTCACGTAGATCACTCTTCCGCAGCGATCGCTGGCCTTCAGCGCCGGCAGCGGGTTGAGCATAAAGTTACTTTCAGAGTCGTAATCGTCCTCAATAATCACCGCATCATGGCGAGCGGCATGCTCCAGCAGCTGGTCGCGCCGCGCTTTGCTCATCGCCACCCCGGTTGGCACCTGGTGTCCGGGGGTGACGTAGTAGTAATCGCAGGGGGCGTCGTTGAGGACGATCCCCTGTTCATCCACCGGATGCGGCACGATATCGGTATCGGCAAGCAGAAAGGTGTTAATAGCCTCGCGAAAGCAGGGATTCTCCACGCCAACGCGCGTGCTGGATGACATCAGCAGGCGCGTCAGCAGGTACAGCGCGTTTTGCGAACCGAGGGTAATCAGAATCTCGTCCGGCGAGGCGACAATGCCGCGTTTGGGCAGCACCCGGGTGCGGATCTGCTCAATCAGCATCGGCACGTCGCGATCGATGTGATCCACCACCCACTCCGGGTCGCGCACCCCGCCGTGCAGCCAGTTTGCCGCCGAGCGCCAGGTCGCCAGCGGGAACTGGCGGGTATCCGGCTGGCCGTAGATAAACGGATAGCGGTAGTTCATCCAGCCGGCCGGTTTCAGAATCGACTCCTGCTGGCTGGGGGTGATTTGCAGCCGCGTGCCCCAGCGTGGTGCAGAACCCTCGTCCTGCGGTGCAGCTTCCGGCGCCGAAGCGGGGCTGGCGTGCTGGTAATCCGGATGCAGGTAATAACCGCTGCGCGGGCGACTCACGAGGTATCCCTCGTTAACCAGCCCTTCAAAAACCAGCGCCGTGGTGTTGCGCGAGACCCGCAGCTGGCTGGCCAGCTGGCGGCAGGAGGGGAGCGGCGTGTCGGCGGAAAAAATGCCGCCCAGAATGGCGTTAATCAGCGTCTCGCGCACCTGCTCCTGCAAACCGCGGCGCGGGTCGAAATCAACGTGTAACAGGTGTCGGATCATGCCTGGCTCCTTACTCAAACGCACAGTACAGACACTGGAGCAAATTCCATACCACCCTGAGAATGACTGACACATCCGCGCGGTGAATCTGGCTCTATCCGGAAATTTAAAACGCTCCCTACAGTAAAAACGTATTCATCAGTCGCGGACCGGAACTTCCGTCGGCACATATTTTGCAAAACCTTTTCATGTTCTGGAGTGAACACGTCTGGCGAATTAATTAGGGGTGAATTAATGAAAAAATCATTAGGTTCAATTTGTCTGGGTGCCATCATGGCGATGGCCTTTTCTTATCACGCAGCCGCCGCGGATCTTCCGGAAATAGAAAAATCCGGCACCCTGAAAGTCGCAACCGAAGATGATTACGCGCCTTTTAACTTTATGAATAACGGCCAGGCGGATGGCTTCAACAAAGATATGCTCGATGAATTACGCAAATACGCGAAATTCAACGTCGACCAGAGCATTTTGCCGTGGACCGGATTACTGGCGGCGGTTTCTACCGGGCAATACGATATGGCCTTAACCGGCGCGGTAATTACCGACGACCGTCTCAAGGTCTTTGATTTCACGCCGCCGTGGGCGTCAGCGCAGCACTATTTTGTCAAACGCGCGGGCGATAATTCATTGAACACCATTGCCGAACTGAGCGGGAAAAAGGTGGGCGTACAGGCGGGCAGCGCGCTGCTGGCAAGGCTGCCGGAACTGAAAGCGATGCTGGAGAAAACCGGCGGTAAGCTGGGGCCGGTGGTGGAGTATCCCTCCTACCCGGAAGCCTACGCCGATCTTGCCAACAAACGCCTGGACTACGTGATTAACGTGGTTATCTCGGTCAACGACCTGGCGAAGGCCAAGCCGAAGGTGTTCGCCAAAGGTCTGGCGGTATCCGGCCCGGGCTATATGGCCTGGCCGATCCCGAAAAACTCGCCGCAGCTGCTGGCCTATATGACCAAGTTTATGAACCACATGAAGGAGACCGGCAAGCTTGCGGAACTCCAGAAAAAGTGGTTTGGCGAAACCTATGACGATCTTCCGAACGTGCCAATCACCAGCCCGGAACAGTTCCATAAATTGGCCGGTCTGTAATGCGTTCTGCGGCGGGTAACCGCCGCCCGTTGAGTGAAGGAGGGCTTCATGGATGCAATTTCCTGGCAGTTACTGATTGAAGGCGCATGGACGACCCTCTGGATTTCGGCCATCGCTATTGCCTTTGGGGTGGTGATTGGCCTGCTGATTGCGCTGGTGCGCATGCTGCGCATTCCGGTTATCGATCAACTGCTGGTGGTCTATATCAGCCTCGCCCGCGCGACGCCGCTGGTCACGCTGGTGCTGTTCCTGTTTCTTTCTCTGCCGACCGTCGGGATTAACCTCGACAAAAACGTAGCAGCGATAGTGGCGCTGACGCTCAATACCTCGGCCTTTAACGCCGAAATCTGGCGCAACGCCTTTCGCACTTTTCCCCGCGAACAGCGGGAAGCGGCGGAGTCGGTCGGGATGCGCCGCTGGGCCTACTTCCGCTACATCATGCTGCCGCAGATGTGGATTGAAAGCCTGCCCGCGCTGGTTAACGAGATGTCGTTCCTGATTAAGGGCAGTCCGGCCATTGCGGTGATTGGCGTGGTGGATTTGACGCGCGTCACCAACCGGATTTCTTCGGTCACCTATGAACCGCTTTCGCCAATTCTGGCGGCGGGTCTGCTGTACGTGGTGATTATTGGCCTGCTGCTGAAACTGCAGGGAATGGCCGAGCGTAAAGCGAAGCGTCTGGCACGATAAATACGGGAGGTGCTATGAATCAGTGGGCCGTTATCTGGTCGGTGCGCGACAGCTTTATTGCCGGTTTACTCGCCACCCTTGAGCTTTTTATTACCGCGGCAATTGCTGGATTAATTATCGGCGTTGTCCTGTGCTATTTAAGCGAATATCAAAAGAAAACCCTTAACCGGCTTATTATTGCCTTTGTCAGCTTAATGCGGGCGATTCCCTTTTTGATCCTCGCCTATTTGCTCTATTACGGGCTGCCGCAAGTGGGTATTAGTATGGAGCCCTGGACCGCCGGCTTAATTGCCTTAATTATCTACCACGGCGCCTATTTCTTTGAGATTTTGCGCAGCCAGCGGCGGGTATTTTCCGGTGGCTATATCGAGGCGGCGGTCGCGCAGGGGTTTTCGCGCTACAAAATATTCCGCCGCATTATTCTGCCCAATATTCTCTCTTCCGCGCTCCCGCTGATGGGGAACCAGCTGATTATCTGCCTGAAAGATACCGCTTTCCTCAGCATTATCACCGTCCAGGAGATAACCGCCGCGGCTAACAGCGTGCAGGCCACCTATTTTATCCCGTTTAACGCTTTTATCGTCGCGATTGGGCTCTACTGGGCGATCAGCATCCTGGTGGAGCTGCTGATTAAACGCCTGAGCGCCTGGGGAGTCAGAAGAGGAATGAGTCATGTCTGATACTACTGCTGTAAGCGTCAAAAACGTCTCTAAACAGTTTGATAACGTGGAAGTTCTGCGTGATATCAACCTGACGGTAGAAAAGGGGACCGTGGTGAGCATTCTCGGCTCGTCGGGGTCGGGTAAATCGACGCTGCTGCGCTGCATGAACTGGCTGGAACAGCCGGATCGCGGCGAGATCCGCATCAGCGGCCAGCGGCTGGGGATTGATGAGCATAATGGCCGCGCGATGTCCCATCGCCAGCTGTCGAAAATCCGCGAGCGGGTTGGCATGGTGTTTCAGAGCTTTAACCTGTGGCCGCACCTGACGGTGCAGCAGAACGTCAGCGAAGCGCTGCTGCACGTGAAGGGGATGAAGCGTGATGAAGCGAAAGCTATCGCCATGCAGCAGCTGGAGAAAGTGGGGATGGCGCATAAAGCCGACGTTTACCCGATTACGCTCTCCGGCGGACAGAAGCAGCGGGTGGCGATTGCCCGTTCGCTGGCGATGTCGCCGGAGGTGATTCTGTTTGATGAGCCGACGTCGGCGCTGGACCCCGAGCTGGTCAATGAGGTGCTGGGGGTAATGAAGGCGCTGGCCGCCGAGGGCTACACGATGGTGGTGGTGACCCACGAGATGGATTTTGCGCGCCAGGTCTCGGATGAGGTGGTGTTTCTAGAGAAGGGGTTGTTGATTGAGAAAGCGCCGCCGGAGAAGTTTTTCACCAACCCGGATTCCGAGCGCGTCAGGCAGTTTTTGCAGAGCAGTCGGTAAGCATCAGCGGCCGTTCTCCCCGGTCGCGCTGCGCTTACCGGGGCTACGGGGTTCCAGCCGTCAGCGGGGAGTAGCCCGGGTAAGGCGTTTACGCCGCGACCCGGGATTTCTGGGCTCGGTGCCTGAGGGAGGCAGATCGAGTAGCCCGGACAGGCGCGTCAAGCGCCGCCTCCGGGGGAGTTTCATGCAGCTACGATATGCCTCTGAAACAACATGATATGCAGGGGAGTAGCCCGGGTAAGGCGTTTACGCCGCGACCCGGGATTTCCGGGCTCGGTGTTGGAGGGTGGCAGATTGGGTAGCCCTGACAGGCGCGTCAAGCGCCGCCTCCGGGACGCTGTTGAGGGGTTCCGTTCACCGCTATTTCGCAGAAAATGTCTCACCGTGGTACGTGAACGGGTAAAGGGGGAGAAAACCGTCTCCCCCTTTACAATCCCCGCGGTCCCGCAAAGAAATCGGTGCTGCGCACTGCGCTCACCTCCCGGTCCTCAGCCCGAGGTCGGCTCAACTCGACATCACTGTCTCGATTCGCCTCTGTCCGCCATCCCTGGCGGCCAGCCCTTGTCTTCGGTCCTCCGGTTCGCCGATTTCAGCGGGGGCCAGGGCATCGCTGCATAACACGTTGTTTCAGAGACATATCCGTAGCTGCATGAAACTCTCCCGGAAGCGGCGCTTGACGCGCCTGTCCGCTCTACCAAACCTTAATCCCGATCGATGGCGAACGGCTGCCAGGCCTGACGCACCGGCATCACCTCGACCCGGTTGATATTCATATGGTCCGGCAGCGTGGCGATGTAGAACATCTGTTCGGCAATATCCCGCGCGCTCAGCGGCGTGGTACCGCGATACAGGTTGTCCGACGCCGCCTGGTCGCCTTTGGTGCGCACCAGGGTAAATTCCGTTTCGGCAATGCCCGGTGCGAGATCGGTCACGCGCACCCCGGTCCCGAGCAGATCGCAGCGCAGGTTATAGCTGAACTGCTTCACGAAAGCCTTACTGGCGCCGTAGACGTGGCTGCCGGGATAGGGCCACTGCCCGGCGATAGAGCCAATATTGATGATGCTCGCCCCCGCGCCGTGGTTAATCAGCGTCGGCAGCAGCGCGTGGGTCACGTTGACCAGCCCGGTGACGTTGGTGTCGATCATCGTTTTCCAGTCGTCCAGATCCACTTTCTGCGCGGGCTGCGGCGACAGCGCCAGCCCGGCGTTGTTAATCAGCGTCGTGATATCGGCGAAGCCCGCGGGCAGCGCCGCCACGGCCGCGGCCACCGCATCGCTATCGCGTACGTCGAGTTCGATAATGTGCACCGGCACCTGCGAGGCGAGCTTATCCTGTAGCGTCTTCAGCCGCTCAAAGCGGCGTCCGCTCAGCACCAGCGACCAGCCCGCATCGGCGAAGACCTGCGCCGCTGCTTCCCCAAATCCCGAGGTCGCCCCGGTAATAAACACCACTTTGCTCGTTGCCATTTCATTCTCCTGTGCAGGTTGTCGCTCCCACTATAAAAACCGCGCGCGTGCGGGCACAGGGCCAGTCGGCGCGCGGCGATGTGACACGGTGTCACATCATTTTCGCCTGACTGGCTCTATCCGTTTCTCCCCCGCACGGCCAATGATGAGGCCAACAACAACGACATGAGAGAGGGCAGGGTATGAAGCTGGCACTACAGAACGAGGTAGCGATAAGCAATGATGAAGTTCGGCAGCTGGATCGCGCTTATGTGTTTCATTCATGGTCGATGCAGGGCAATTTACATCCACTGGTGATCGCCGGGGCAAAAGGCTGCGAGCTGTGGGATTACGAAGGCAATACTTACCTGGATTTCAGCAGCCAGCTGGTCAACGTCAACATTGGCTATCAGCATCCTCGCGTGCTGGCGGCGATGAAAGCCCAGCTGGAAGAGCTGGTGACCATCGCGCCCGCCACAGCCAACCTCGCCCGCGGCGAAGCGGCGAAGCGGATTGTCGAGCTGGCGCCGGAAGGCTTTAGCAAAGTGTTCTTCACCAACGCCGGCGCCGACGCTAACGAGAACGCCATCCGTATGGCGCGGCTCTATACCGGGCGCGATAAAGTGCTCTCCGCCTATCGCTCCTATCACGGCAATACCGGCAGCGCGATTGCCGCCACCGGCGACTGGCGCCGCGTGCCGAATGAGTATTCACGCGGTCACGTGCACTTCTTTAATCCCTATCTCTACCGCAGCGAATTTAACGCCACGACGGAAGAGGAGGAGTGCCAGCGCGCGCTGGCCCATCTGCGGCGGATGATTGAGTGCGAAGGCCCGAACGCGATAGCCGCGATTCTGCTGGAGTCGATTCCGGGCACCGCCGGGATTCTTGTCCCGCCGGAGGGCTATATGCAGGGCGTGCGGGCGCTGGCCGACGAGTTTGGCATTGTGCTGATCCTCGATGAAGTGATGGCCGGTTTTGGTCGTACCGGGAGCTGGTTCGCCTTCGAGCAGGATGGCGTGGTGCCGGATCTGGTGACTTTCGCCAAAGGGGTTAACGCCGGCTACGTCCCGGCCGGCGGCGTGCTGATTAGCGAGCCAATCGCCCGCTACTTTGATGACCATTTCTTTGCCGGGGGGCTGACCTATTCCGGCCATCCGCTGGCGATGGCGGCGATTGTCGCCACCATTGACGCGATGAAGGAAGAGAAGGTGGTGGAGAACGCGGCGACCATCGGCAACGAAGTGCTGCGTCCGGGGCTGGAAGCGCTGGCGGAGAAGCACGCGATTATCGGCAACGTACGCGGCCGCGGTCTGTTCCAGGCGCTGGAGCTGGTCAGCAGCCGCGAGCGGAAAACTCCGCTGACCGCTGCCGATATGGCGGCCATTAAAGGCACGTTAACCGAAGCCGGCCTGCTGGCGTTTGTGGTGGAGAACCGCATTCACGTGGTGCCGCCGTGCACCATCAGCGCCGAACAGGTGGCAAAAGGGCTGGCGATTTTTGATGCGGTATTCGCCCGCTTCGCGAGCCTGGCGAAATAAGGGGATGATTTCCCGGGTCGCGGCGTAAATGCCTTACCCGGGCGACCTTCTCGCAGATGGCGGCGAACCCGTAGCCCCGCTAAGCGTAGCGCGAGCGGGGGCGGGTTTTCAGCCTATCCGATGTTCGCCGTTCACCAGCGCTTCGCGGTCAAAGAAGCGCTGAATCACGCCTTCCGCCATAAACGCCGCCCGGTCCGACATATGGGCAATCACATCGGCATCGTGGCTGACCAGCAGATAGGTCATTCCGTGCTCCTGCTTTAGCCGATTGAGCAGATTCAGTATTTCCGCCTGCACCGACATATCCAGCGCCGACGTTGGCTCATCCAGCAGCAGAATCTTTGGCCGCAGCAGCAGTGCGCGAGCAATCGCCACCCGCTGGCGCTGGCCGCCGGAAAGCTGGTGCGGATAGCGGCGCGCGGCGTCGGCAGGCAGCCCCACCTCTTGCAGGGCGGTGGACACCCGATGTTCGATCTCGCCGATAGCGTGAATTTTCAGCGGCTCCGCCAGCGTGCGCCATAGCGTATGATTGGGATGCAGCGAGGCGTACGGGTCCTGAAACACCATCTGTACGTTGCGCCGCAGCTCGCCCTGAAAACGCAGGCCCGGCGTAATGGCCTTATCGAACAGTTCAACGCGGCCGCGCCAGTCCCGCTGCAGCCCGGCTAATACCCTGAGAATCGTTGATTTTCCGCAGCCGGATGCGCCGATCAGGCTGAACGTTTCTCCCGCGTCAACGGCAAAGCTGGCGGCGGACACCGCGGTTTTTTCGCCAAAAATAACCTGTAAATCCTTGAGATTAACGACCGCCATGCGCCGCCTCCGTCAAGTTCAGGGTTCGGTCGAGGGTCGGCAGCATCTGACCGTAAGTTTGCGCGGCCGGGCGACAGGTCCAGAGCGTACGGGTGTAGGGATGCGTCGCCGTCGGCAGATCTCGCGCCGCCATCTCATCGACCTTTTCTCCTTGATACAGGACCAGCACCCGCTGGCAGTGCTCGGCCACCAGCGGCAGGTCGTGGCTAATCAACAGCATCGCCATCCGCCGCTGTTCGCACTGCTCTACCAGCAGTTCGAGGATCTGATTGCGCAGCCGGGCATCGAGGGCTGAAGTGGGCTCATCGGCGATCAGCACCTGCGGATTATTGAGCAGCGCAAGGGCAATCATCACCCGCTGGCCCATCCCCCCGGAGAGTTCGCCTGGATAACGGTTGAGCACCGGTAAATCCAGACCGACGGCGGCAATGGCGGCTTTGACTGCCTCCAGCCGCGCGCGGCGGCTAAGGCGCTGATGCAGAGTTAATGCCTCTTCCAGCTGCGCCTGAATGCTTTTTACCGGATTGAGCGCGTAGCGCGGGTCCTGCAGCACCATCGCTATATCGTTGCCGCGTAGCTCGCGCCAGCCGCGTTCGCGAAGGGTTAATGCGTCGCGCCCCAGCACGTTGAGCGCCTCGGCGCTGACGACGCCGGGCCGGCGGACCAGCCCCATCAGGGCGCGGGCGGTCATGGATTTACCGGAGCCGGATTCGCCGACCAGCGCCAGCCGCTCGTTGCCGAGCGTGAAGCTTAAATGGTCCACCACTCTGGCGGTGGGATAGTCGATGGTCAGTCCCTGAACGATCAGGCGAGTATCAGTCATGTTGCGGCTCCAGAACGTCGCGCAGGCCATCGCCCAGCAGGTTAAACGCCAGGCTGGCGATCAGGATAACGGCGCCAGGGGCGGCGGCGATCCACCACTGGTCGAAAATGACCTGCATGCCGTCGGCGATCATCGCGCCCCATTCCGCCATTGGCGGGCGGGCGCCGAGGCCGAGGAAGCCAAGACCGGCAGCGGCGAGAATAATCCCGGCTAGATCCAGCGCCAGCCGGACGATCGCCGAGGGCAGACAGAGCGGCAGAATATGGCCAATCAGCAGACGCCAGCCGCGAATGCCCATCATCTCCGCCGCCGCCAGATAGTCGCTGTGGCGCAGGCGCTGAATTTCGCTGCGCGCCTGACGGGCGTAAGCGGGCCAGGTCGTCAGCGCCAGCGCCAGGGCGCCGTTCACCAGGCCCGGGCCGAGCATCGCGACAAACGCGAAGGCCAGAATCAGCCGCGGCATCGACATTACCACGTCGGTAAAACGCATCAGCACGCGCTCCAGCCAGCCGCCGTAATAGCCGGACAGGATCCCCACCAGCAGACCGGCGGGGAGCGTAATCGCCGTCACCAGCGCAACCAGCCCCAGCGCCGGACGGGTGCCGAAAATCAGCCTTGAGAGAAGATCGCGGCCGTAGCTGTCGGTGCCGAGCCAGTGCTGCGCGCCCGGACCCTGCAGCCGCGCAGCGGCGTCCTGCCAGTTCGGGTCGAGCGGAGCCAGCCAGGGCGCAAAGAGCGCAGTCAGCAGGAGTAACGTAATGATGATCAGTCCGCAAAAGGCGGCGGGAGAACGGCGCAGGCGGCGTAAAAACAGATAGCCCGGCATCAGCGTATCCTCGGGTCGGTCAGCCGCACCAGCAGGTCGGTGAGGTTATTAATCAGCACAAAGCTCGCGCCGATCAGCAGCGTACCGCCCATAATCGCCGTGGTATCGCCGGCAAAGAGCGCGGTGGTCAGATAGCGGCCAATTCCCGGCCAGGAGAAGACGGTTTCGGTCAGCACCGCGCCTTCCAGCATGGCGGTCCAGGCGAGGGCGGTCACCGTCAGCAGGGTGCCGCGGATATTGGGCAGGACGTGACGCAGCAGAATCGTCATCTCACTGGCCCCTTTGGCGCGCGCCAGCAGGATGTACTCTTTGTTCATTTCGCTCAGGCAGGCGGAACGGGTCAGGCGAGTGATGCTCGCCAGAGAATAATAGGCCAGCAGCAGCACCGGCAGCAGCAGGTGCCCGGCGGCGTTTTTAACCGCCTCTTTATCACCCGAGAGCCAGGTATCAATGAGCGCAAAGCCGGTGCGCGGTTCGACGGTGTACTGATAGATATCGTCCAGCCGCCCCGGCCCCGGCGTCCACTGCAGTTTGGCGTAAAACAGCGCCAGCATCAGCAGACCGAGCCAGAAGATCGGCACCGAGTTGCCGAGCAGCGTAAAGGTGCGCATCGCCAGATCCCACGGCGAGCCGACGTAGCGGGCGCAGAGAACGCCTGCGATAACGCCCGACAGCGCGCCGATAATCAACGCCAGCGTGGCCAGTTCGAGGGTGGCCGGGAACGCGGCAAGCAGGTCGTGCAGCACCGGCTGGCCGGTTGAGCTGGCGATACCGAGATCGCCGTGGGCGAGATTCACCAGATAGCGCCAGAACTGCAGCGGCAACGGCTGGTCGAGGCCGAGCTGGTGACGTACCTGATCATAGGTGGACTGACTGGCGTGGTCGCCGACGATTTGCAGCACCCGATCAACCGGCGACAGCGCCGAGAGCGCAAAGGTCACCAGCAGCAGGCCGAGCAGCGTCAGGGCCAGCGTCAGCAGTCCCTGAAACAGCGCGAGCAGGGGGCGTTTTGCGCGCCGCTCTGCTCGGGGGGGTAACACAGCAGACATGGTTATTCCGTTGGTAAAAAGTACAGTGTTATCAGCTGGCGCGATCTGTTGTTGTAGCCCGGTCAGCGCAGCGCCACCGGGAAAACATAAGGTATCGGGGCCTGCGTTCCCGGAGGCGGCGCGTTGCGCCTGTCCGGGCTACCCGATCGAACCTGCCCCAGGCGTTATTTGGTTACCCGGTCATACCAGACCATATCGGCATTGAGACCCTGCTGATAACCCTTCACGTTATCGCGAACCACAATCTGGGTTTTACCCTGATCGATAAACACGTAAGGCGAACTGCGCTGCAGCGCCTCCTGCATGTTTTTATACAGATCCAGGCGCTTCGCTGCGTCCGGCTCGGCGACTGCCGCCAGGGTCGCTTTATTCAGCTCCGGGATCTGCCAGCCGTTTAGCCCGGCGACGGTACTGGATTTACCGTCGTTGTACGCAAAGGCGCTGGCGTTAGAGTGGGCATCGAAATAGTCAGGGATCCACAGCCGAATCGCCGCCTGATGCTGTTTGGCGCGCACGCGAGCATAGACCTGACTACCCGCGGCCGGCAGCAAATCCACCTTCACGCCGCCCTGGGCGAAGCTCGCCTGCATCGACTGGGCGATGGTGATAAACGGCGGCTTGTTTTCGACGTCGAGGGTGAAATGCGCCTCTTTGATGCCCGCTTTAGCGAGGATATCTTTGGCTTTTTGCGGGTTGAATGTAAATGGGTTATTGTCCAGTGCGCCCGGCAGGCCGACCGGCAGGAAGCTCTGATGGACGAAATATTGCCCCTTCAGCAAATCTTTCGTGATGCCGTTGTAATCTACCAGCCAGCGCGCCGCTTCCCAGAAGGCCGGGTTTTTCAGCAGCGGGTTGGCGCTGTTGCCGGTATTAAAGACCAGATAGTTCTGCTCAGCGGAAGGGATGCTGAGGACCTTGACGCCCGGTTTACCCTGTAGAGCCGCAATCTGGTCGGCGCCGAGATCGCGCGCCACGTCGGCATCACCCTGCTGGATGAGAAGACGACGTGAGGCCGGGTCCGGAACGTTCTTAATAATGATGCTTTTCAGCTTCGGCGCGCCGCCGGGTGCGCTGCTGTTGGCCTCCAGCACGATGGCCTGATGCGGCTGATAGACCCGCATTTTATACGCGCCGCTGCCCGCCGAGTGCATTTTCAGCCAGCCGTTACCGAAGTCGTTATCTTTGGCGTTCGGGGCGACCTGTTTCTCATCGACGATAGAGGCGATCGGCGTGGAGAGAATATTCAGCGCCACCGCCGGGCTGACGTCGGCGGTCCAGCGTAGCTCCAGGGTATGGTCGTCTAGCTTCTTCAGCTGGCTGGCGATGTTATCCGGCTGCCAGCCGAGGACGTTAAGAATAAACGCCGGCGATTTGTTCAGGATGACCGCGCGGGTGTACGAGTAAATGACATCTTCCGGGCGCAGCGGGTTACCGGAGGCGAATTTGGCGTCGGGCTTTAGCTTAATGGTCAGGGTTTTCGCCGCCGGATCGGCCTGCCAGCTTTCGGCCAGGATCGGGGTGATTTTTTCAGGGTTATCGCGGTCCGGCTGCACCAGGCGCTGATAAAGGCTCGGTACCGTCTGGATGCTCGAGAGCTCGTTGGCTTCCGCCGGGTCGAGGCTGACGATATCGTCGAGGCCCTGCGCGACCACCAGGGTCCCCGGCGGCGTGGCGGCGTCAACGGCGGCGGATAACGCGGCGAGCACCAGCAGCGGCAGCAGTTTTTTAGTCATATGCGATCCCTGAAAAAAGTTATTGTGATTATTGATGTTTCGCTACGTTAGGCCGCTTAATTACGGGCGTAAAGTCAAAGATCGGCTAAGTTTATGCTTAAAAAGCATAAGCAAGACCAAGGGGTTATGACGATCGATCGTACCGGGCATCTTCCGGCCATTCGCCTTTCTTGATATAACAATTTGATAACACTACGGGAGAGATAAGCGTGCCGGAAATTAATGAATTTGGTCAGCAGGTCAACGATCGCGTGCCAGGGTGGCAGGGCGCGGGACTTCTGCGCCGCACGGCGTTAAATGGCCGCTTTTGCCGGCTGGAGCCGCTGGATACCGAGCGGCATGCGGCGGATCTGTTTGCCGCCTATGCCCTCGGCGACGACAGCGACTGGACCTGGCTTGCCAGCAACTGTCCACAGAGCGTGGAGTCAACGGCGAACTGGATCACCGGTAAGGTTATGGACGACGGGCTGGTGCCGTATGCGGTTATCGATTTGCGCGCCGAGCGAGCCGTCGGGCTGGTCAGCTATATGGCGATTGAGCGGGCGATGGGCACGGTGGAGATAGGGCACGTCACCTGGTCGCGGGCGATGAAAAATACGCCGCTCGGGACCGAGGCGGTGTGGCTGCTGCTGCAAAATGGTTTTGCTCACGGCTATCGTCGGCTGGAGTGGAAGTGCGATTCGATGAATCTCGCCTCCCGCCGCGCCGCCGACCGGCTGGGGTTTACCTGGGAGGGGCGTCTTCGTCAGAGGATGGTACGCAAAGGACGCACCCGCGATAGCGATATGCTGTCGATTATCGATAGCGAATGGCCCGCGCGCGACGCGGCGCTGCGGGCGTGGCTGGCGCCGGAGAACTTTGATGCTGATGGACGGCAGCTAAAGCGGCTGGAAGATTTCCGCTAGTTTTTCCTCACCCTAACCCTCTCCCGCAGGGAGAGGGGTGGGGGCTTACTCTTACCGGCGAACCGGCGCGCCGTTCGCCACGTAATACGCCGCGGTGCTCTTCGGCAGCGGCTGACGGCCGCGAATGGCGTCAGCCATTTTTTCGCCAATCATGATGGTGGTCGCGTTAAGGTTGCCGGTAATAATCTGCGGCATAATCGAGGCGTCGACCACGCGCAGGCCTTCCAGCCCGTGAACCCGACCTTCGCCATCCACCACCGCCATCTCGTCGTAGCCCATTTTACAGGTGCCGCACGGATGGAAGGCGGTTTCCGCATGATTGCGCACAAACTCATCCAGCTCGGCATCGCTCTGGCACTCCGCCCCCGGACTGATCTCCCGGCCGCGATAGTTATCCAGCGCCGGCTGATGCATGATTTCGCGGGTAATGCGAATCGCGTCGCGGAACTCCTGCCAGTCCTGTTCGCTGGACATATAGTTAAACAGAATCGCCGGATGTTCGTGCGGGTCGCGCGACTTCAGACGCACGTGGCCGCGGCTTGGGGAGCGCATGGAGCCGACGTGGCACTGGAATCCGTGCTCTTTCACCGCGTTTGAGCCGTTGTAGTTAATCGCGACCGGCAGGAAGTGGTACTGAATATTCGGCCACGCAAAGGCTTCCCGGCTGCGAATAAATCCGCCCGCTTCAAACTGGTTGCTGGCGCCGATGCCGGTCCCGCCGAACAGCCATTCGGCGCCGATTTTCGGCTGGTTCCACCACTGCAGCGCCGGGTAAAGCGACACCGGCTCTTTACATTCGTACTGCAGATACATCTCCAGATGATCCTGCAGGTTCTCGCCGACGCCGGGCAGGGCGTGAACCAGCGGAATATCGAACTGGCGCAACAGTTCCGGGCTGCCGACGCCGGAGCGCTGCAGGATTTGCGGCGAAGCGATGGCGCCCGCGCAGAGCAGCACTTCTTTACTGGCGGTGGCGTTTGACGGCGCCGTGCTGTCGCCCTCCAGCCACTCGACGCCGACGGCGCGTTTGCCGGCAAAAATAATGCGATCGGTCAGCGCATGGGTGCGAATGGTCAGATTGGGACGCGCGCGCGCCTGGTCGAGATAACCGCGCGCGGTACTGGCGCGGCGTCCCTGCGGCGTCACGGTACGATCCATGGGGCCAAACCCTTCCTGCTGGTAGCCGTTAAGATCGTCGGTGCGCGGGTAGCCGGCCTGTACGCCGGCTTCAATCATCGCGTGGAACAGCGGATTGTTGCCCTGCTTTGGCGTGGTGACGCTGACCGGGCCGTCGCCGCCGTGGTAGTCGTTGGCGCCAATATCGCGGGTTTCCGCTTTGCGGTAGTAGGGCAGGCAGTCGAGGTAGCTCCAGTGCTCAAGCCCCGGCGCCGAGGCCCAGTTATCGAGATCCATAGCGTTGCCGCGGATATAGCACATGCCGTTGATTAACGAGGACCCGCCGAGGCCCTTACCGCGTCCGCACTCCATGCGGCGATTGTTCATATGCGGTTCAGGCTCGGTCTCGTAGGCCCAGTTATAGCGCCGACCCTGTAGAGGAAAGGCCAGCGCGGCGGGCATCTGGGTGCGGAAGTCGAAACGGTAATCCGGGCCGCCCGCTTCCAGCAGCAGGACGGTGGTCTGGGGATCTTCCGTCAGTCGTGTAGCCAGTACGTTGCCGGCGGAACCGGCACCAATAATAATGTAGTCAAACTGCAAAAATGACCTCCTGGTTAAAATATGGATTGAAACTGACCCATCTCAACCTGGATGGATTTTATCTGGGTGTAGCTGTGCAGCGTCTGCACGCCGTTTTCGCGGCCAATCCCGGAGTGCTTGTAGCCGCCGACCGGCATCTCCGCCGGGGATTCGCCCCAGGTGTTGATCCAGCAGATCCCGGCCTCCAGCCGATGAATCAGGCGATGGGCGCGGTTTAAATCCGGCGAGACGACGCCGGCGGCGAGGCCGTATTCGGTGGCGTTGGCGCGGCGAACCGCTTCTTCCTCATCGTCGTAGCTCAGAATCGACATCACCGGGCCGAAGATCTCTTCGCGGACGATGGTCATCTGGTCATCGCAGTCGGTAAACACCGTCGGGGCGACCCACGCGCCGCGGTCGAAGCCTTCGCCTTTCAGCACCTCGCCGCCGCAGAGCAGGCGCGCGCCTTCTTGCTTGCCGATCGCGATGTAGCGCAGCACGTTATCGCGGTGCGGGAAGCTCACCAGCGGCCCGAAGTTGGTGCTTTCAGCAAACAGATCGCCGGGGCGGATACGCGCCACGCGAGCGAGGATTTTCTCTTCAAACGCCGCCTTCAGGCGCGCCGGAACGAATACCCGGGTGCCGTTGGTGCAGACCTGTCCTGAGCTATAGAAGTTAGCCATCATCGCGATGTCGGCGGCGAGGTCGAGGTTGGCGTCTTCGCAGACGATCAGCGGCGATTTACCGCCCAGCTCCATGGTGACTTCCTTCAGCGAGGAGGCGGCGGAGTTGGCCATCACTTTTTTGCCGCTGGCGACGCCGCCGGTAAAGGAGATTTTGGCGATGTCCGGGTGCTCGGTGAGATACTGGCCGGTTTCGGCGCCCGTGCCCGGCAGCACGTTAAATACCCCCGCCGGCAGTCCCGCCTCGCGGTAAATTTCCGCCAGCTTCAGGGCGGTGAGCGGGGTGACTTCACTCGGCTTAAAGATCATCGCGTTACCGGCCGCCAGCGCCGGGGCTGATTTCCACAAGGCGATCTGGATCGGGTAGTTCCAGGCGCCGATCCCGGCGACGACGCCCAGCGGTTCCCGGCGGGTGTAGACGAATGCACTGTCGCGCAGCGGGATCTGGCTCCCTTCCAGCGCCGGGATCAGGCCCGCGTAGTACTCCAGCACATCGGCGCCGGTGACGATATCGACGGCGGCGGTTTCGCTCAGCGGTTTGCCGGTATCGAGAGTCTCCAGACGCGCCAGTTCATCGTTGCGATCGCGCAGAATATCGACCGCTTTACGCAGAATGCGCGAACGTTCCATGGCGCTCATCGCCGCCCAGATTTTTTGCCCTTTTTGGGCGCTCTTTACCGCCCGGTCGACGTCTTCGCGGCCGGCGGCCTGGACGGTCGCCAGCACTTCCCCGCTGGCAGGGTTAATCGTCTCGAAGGTTTTACCGCTGGTGGCGGAAACATAACCACCGTCGATGTAAAGCTGCTGTTCGGCCATTCGGGACATGGGTCCTCCATTAGTGAGAAGTCGGTGGCAGATATTTGCTGATGAAGTGCTCGGCGAGCGTTTCGGCGCGGGCTTTATCCAGCGGTTTACCGCTCAGCGCCGCGCGTAGCCACAGCCCGTCGATCAGCGCGGCGAGACCGTATCCGGCCTCCTGCGCCTCTTCGCGCGGCAGGGCGCGCTGAAACTCATAGACGATATTCGACAGCAGTCGCCGGCTGCTGACCTGCTGCAGGCGATAGAGCATCGGCTGATGCATGCTGCTGGCCCAAAAGGCGAGCCAGGCCTTCATTGCCGCGCTGCTTATCTGGCTGTCGTCGAAGTTTCCCGCCACGATGGCGCGCAGGCGTTCCTGGGGGCCGGCGCCGGGCAGGGCGTGCAGACGGCTCAACACCGCCTGGCGCAGCTGGCCGGTGATATCGCGCATCGTCGCTTCCAGCAGCCCGTTCTTATCCTTGAAATAGTGGCTGATGATGCCGGTCGATACGCCAGCCCTCCGGGCAATCTGCGCGACGGTGGCATCGTGCATTCCCACTTCATTGATGGCGGCCAGGGTGGCGTCAATCAGCTGCCGCTGCCGTATCGGTTGCATCCCCAGTTTGGGCATTTCTCAGACTCCATTCATCAGCTTTGTTTATCTATTAAAGCGGTTTTTGATTGGACGTTCAATATAAAATGTGTCTTAATTGTTGCCGATTTTGGTTCTAATAGTTGCAAAAACAGTAAGGAGAATGGATGACAGACCTTTCGCCGAGCAGAGAAAAGGACAAAATCAATCCGGTGGTTTTTTACACTTCCGCCGGACTGATTTTGTTGTTTTCCCTGATGACTCTCTTCTTCAGCGATTTTTCCGCGGCCTGGATTGGCCGTACCCTGAACTGGGTTTCCCGCACCTTTGGCTGGTACTATTTGCTCGCCGCGACGCTCTATATCGTGTTTGTCGTGTGCATCGCCTGCTCGCGTTTCGGTTCGGTGAAGCTCGGGCCGGAACATTCGAAGCCGGAGTTTAGCGTGCTCAGCTGGGCGGCAATGCTGTTCGCCGCCGGTATCGGTATCGACCTGATGTTCTTCTCCGTCGCCGAACCGGTGACCCAGTATATGCAGCCGCCGGAAGGGGCGGGGCAGACCATGGAGGCGGCGCGCCAGGCGATGGTGTGGACGCTGTTTCACTACGGGCTGACCGGCTGGTCGATGTATGCCCTGATGGGGATGGCGCTGGGATACTTTAGCTATCGTTATAATTTACCCCTGACCATCCGCTCCGCGCTCTATCCGATCTTCGGCAAAAAAATTAATGGCCCAATCGGCCACAGCGTGGATATCGCCGCCGTTATCGGCACCATTTTTGGTATCGCCACCACGCTCGGGATTGGCGTGGTGCAGCTAAACTACGGCCTCAACGTGCTGTTTGATATTCCGGACTCGCTGGGCGCGAAAGCGGCGCTGATCGTGCTGTCGGTCATTATCGCCACCATCTCCGTGACCTCCGGGGTGGATAAAGGCATTCGTATTCTTTCCGAGCTTAACGTGGTGCTGGCCCTCGGGCTGATCCTGTTTGTCCTGTTTATGGGCGACACCGAGTTTCTGCTCAACGCGCTGGTGCTCAACGTTGGCGACTATGTGAATCGTTTTATGGGCATGACCCTGAACAGCTTCGCCTTCGATCGTCCGGTAGAGTGGATGAACAACTGGACCCTGTTCTTCTGGGCGTGGTGGGTGGCGTGGTCGCCGTTTGTCGGCCTGTTCCTGGCGCGTATTTCACGTGGACGCACCATTCGTCAGTTTGTGGTGGGAACGCTGATTATCCCGTTCACCTTTACCCTGCTGTGGCTGTCGGTGTTCGGCAATAGCGCGCTGTATGAAATCATCCACGGCAATGCGGCCTTCGCCGCCGAGGCGGTCGCCCACCCGGAGCGCGGCTTCTATAACCTGCTGGCGCAGTATCCGGCGTTTACCTTTAGCGCTTCGGTGGCGACGATTACCGGCCTGCTGTTCTATGTGACCTCCGCGGATTCCGGGGCGCTGGTGCTGGGTAACTTCACCTCGAAGCTGAAGGATATCAACAGCGATGCGCCAAACTGGCTGCGGATCTTCTGGTCGGTGGTTATCGGCCTGCTGACCCTCGGGATGCTGATGACTAACGGCATTTCCGCCCTGCAGAACGCGACGGTGATTATGGGGCTGCCGTTTAGCTTCGTGATCTTCTTCGTGATGGCGGGATTGTACAAGTCGCTGAAGGTCGAGGATTATCGCCGCGAGAGCGCCAACCGCGATACCGCTCCGCGACCGCTCGGCGTGCAGGATCGCCTGAGCTGGAAGAAGCGCCTGTCGCGGCTGATGAACTATCCCGGCACGCGCTATACCCGCCAGATGATGGAGACGGTGTGCTTCCCGGCGATGGAAGAGGTGGCGCAGGAGCTGAAGCTGCGCGGCGCTTACGTCGAGCTGAAAAGCCTGCCGCCGGAAGAGGGAGACAGCCTTGGCCATCTTGACCTGCTGGTGCATATGGGCGACGAGCAGAACTTTGTTTATCAGATCTGGCCGCAGCAGTACTCCATTCCCGGCTTTACCTACCGGGCGCGCAGCGGGAAGTCGACCTACTATCGTCTGGAGACCTTCCTGCTGGAAGGGAGTCAGGGCAACGACCTGATGGACTACAGCAAAGAGCAGGTCATTACCGATATTCTTGACCAGTACGAGCGTCATTTGAACTTTATCCATCTGCATCGCGAAGCGCCGGGCAACAGCGTGACCTTCCCCGGAATGTAGGCTATCTAAACGTTTTCTGAAAAAGGATTGCGGCTGGTTAAATATACAGTGAATTGCGCAGGGAAGCGTATGATGGCGGCGGGTGCCTGAGGCTTTCTGCGTTCAGGCTTAGGTGAGGATTCAGAAAGACGAAGCCCCAGGAGATGTTCCCATCAACCTGAGGCCTACAATCCAAACCTAGCACGTTGGATAGTAGCCTCTTCTTCGCATGGAGGCAACGAGATGCTGACAAAATACGCCCTGGTGGCAATCATCGTGCTGTGTCTGACAGCGCTGGGATTGACGTTAATGGTGCGCGATTCGCTGTGCGAGCTGAGCATCAAAGAACGTAGTATGGAGTTCAAGGCCGTTCTCGCTTACGAAACGAAGAAGTAGCCGGTATGCGGGGAGCTATCCCCGCTTATCCGCAGGCTGGGTAAGGAACCTTAAGGCACCTTTTTTCTGCTTATGGGGGCAGGATGGACGGCGAGAGAACATCGACCGGTTAAAACAATCGCGCCGCCACCCTGCATACTGCTTCGCTGACGTCAACCTCACCCTTACCGGCATTTTTCTACGCTAAATCCGTTCTACCAGCAGACAAAACCACCATCAACCACCAGGTCAACGCCGGTGCAGAACGAGGAGGCATCGCTGGCGAGGAACAGCGCCGGGCCGGCCATCTCCTCAACCTTCGCCATACGTTGGATCGGCGTCTGGCTTTCGAATTCGCGGGTCTGATGAACCATCTCAGGGCGGGTGTTCATCGGCGTGGCGGTATAGCCGGGGCTGATGGAGTTGACCCGAATCCCTTTGCCGATCCACTCCATCGCCAGGCTTTTCGACAGGTGGATAACGCCCGCTTTAGAGCAGTTATAGTGCGCCTGATCGAGACCGCGGTTAACAATAATGCCGGACATCGAGGCGATATTAATAATCGAACCGCCGCCCGTTTCCTGCATCAGTTCGGCTTCCGCTTTGCAGGAGTTCCACACGCCGGTCAGGTTAATATCGATAACCCGCTGCCACTGCTCGGTTTCCATCTCCAGCGCCGGATTGGCGTTGGCAATCCCGGCGGCGTTGACGGCTATATCGAGGCGGCCAAAGCGGCTTTTCGCTAATGCCACGCCGGCGCGTAGGTCGCTAAGCTGGCGCACATCACCGGTGTAGTAGCAGGCCTCTCCGCCGATGGCTTCAATATTTTTGACGGTTTCGGCGAGGCCGCCGTCTTCGCGGAGATCGAAGCTGACGACCCGAGCCCCCGCGCTGGCGAGCCCGTAAGCAATCATCTGGCCGATGCCGCTGCCCGCGCCGGTGACAAAGGCCACGCGGTCCTGCAGGTTAAACAGCTGTTGGGCAAAATCTTTTGCGATCATAGTCATTTCTCTCTAAAAAATATTCTTTAGCATGCCCGGTGTTGGCGTTCCCGGAGGCGGCGCGTTGCGCCTGTCCGGGCTACGGGGCTTGTGCCGTCGGGTAGCCCGGACAGGTGCGCAGCACCGCCTCCGGGATATGATTTGTGTAGCCTGACCTGAAAAATGCCAGGCTGGCGGCATTACGACATAATCAAGCCGCCATCGATATTGATGGTCTGCCCGGTGAGGTAGCGCGCGTCGTCGGAGGCGAGAAACGCCACCAGCCCGGCAACGTCTTCCGGTTTGCCGGCGCGCTTCATCGGAATGCCTTCGACCCACTCCGCCATCAGCTCGCCTTTACCGTAGCGCTTCTGCTCGGTGCTGAGGATTTCGCCCCAGACGCGGTCGTTGTAGTCCCACATCTCGCTTTCGATAATGCCCGGACAGAAGGCGTTAACGGTGATATTCCACGGCGCCAGCTCGTGCGCCAGGCTTTGGGTGATGCCGATCACGCCCATTTTGCTGGCGGCATAGTGCGGGGTGTAGATAAAGCCCTGACGACCCTGGCCGGAAGAGGTGTTGATCAGGCTACCGTGGTTCTGCTTGACCATATATTTGGCGGCTTCGCGGCAGCACAGCCAGACGCCGGTGGTGTTAACGGCGAGCACTTTTTCAAAGTCGGCTTTCGGCATGCGATCGTAATAGTCGATAGTGATCACGCCGGCGTTCTGGATAGAGACGTCGATGGTGCCGAAACGCGCTGCCGCTTGCTCGTACAGCGACTGCACCTGCGCTTCGTCGGTCACATCAACCTGTAACGACAGGATGTCGGCCTGGTAGCGCTGGCGGAGGGTTTCCGCCGTTTCGTGGACGCGCTCGGCGTTAGAGATCATCACCAGATTCGCGCCGTCGCGCGCAAAGCGCTCGGCAATACCTGCACCAATTCCGCGGCAGGCGCCGGTGATAACAACCGTTTTGTTGTGGAAATTTCTTTGCATGTTTTTCATCCCTTATTGAAGCCGGACGGCAGTGCGTCCGGCGGGGTAATAAATAGGTGATTAACTGGTGGCGCCTGCCGCCGCCAGCTTCTCCTCATGGCGGCGCATCAGGATGACTTTGTTCTGCAGTTTCTGCTGGAACTGGTCGACGACGACGGCGGTGACGATAACCACCCCCTTAATGACCATCTGCCAGAAATCGCTGACCCCCATCATCACCATGCCGTCGGCGAGGAAGACGATGACGAACGCGCCAATGATTGATCCGGTTACCCGGCCGCGACCGCCCGCCAGCGCGGTTCCGCCGAGCACGGTGGCACCAATGGCGTCCATTTCGAACATATTGCCGGTCATCGGGTGCGCGGTTTGCAGCTGCGAGGCGACGATAAGGCCGACGAACGCTGAGCACAGGCCGGAGAAGGCGTAAACGAAGATTTTTGCCTTGACGATAGGCACGCCGGCCAGGCGTGCGGCGGATTCGTTACCGCCGATAGCGTAGATATAGCGGCCCAGCGGGGTTTTGGTGGTCAGCCAGTAGCCCAGCAGCAGGAAGCCGATCATCAGCCAGATTGGCAGATAGATGCCCAACAGCGTCCCGGATCCCAGGGTGGAGAAACCGGTGTTGCCCAGCGCTTCCATGCCGTTGAGGTTGGGGTAGGTGCTGCCGTCGTTGAACAGCAGCGCCGAGCCTCTGGCGACATACATCATGCCCAGGGTGCAGATAAAGGGCGCGACGCCGAAGCGGGTGATGACCGCGCCGTTAACGAAGCCAACCAGCACGCCGAAGAGCGCCACGCAGAGGATCACTTCCGGTACGTTGAAGAAGATAACGCTGCCGTTCCATAAGGGCAGGCCGTTGGTTAACAGCGCCCCGGCCACCATGCCGCAGATGCCGGCCACGGCGCCGACGGAGAGGTCGATACCGCCCGTCAGGATAACCAGCGTCATGCCGATGGCCAGCAGGCCGGTGATGGCCACGTGCTGGGTCATAATCAGCAGGTTAGATGTGGTCAGGAAATTCGGTACCATCACGCTGAAGAACGCGATAACCAGCAGCAGAGCGATGAACGTTCTGGCCTTCAGCAGGTACATATAAATCATATATTTCTGGTTCATGATGGGTTCCAGCCTGATTAATCTTGAGGTGTTGAAGCCGCGATTAGTTTTTCGCGGGTCACCGCATGACGCGGTAAATCGGCGGTAATCCGACCGTCGGCCATGACCAGGATGCGATCCGCCAGCGCCATCACTTCATCCAGCTCCGATGAAGAGAACATCACTGCCAGACCCTGCTGGGCCATTTTGCCGATCAGATGATAAACGTCGGTTTTCGCGCCGACGTCGATACCGCGAGTGGGCTCATCGAGAAACACCACCTCCGGCTTCGTCATCAACGCCTTGCCGAGCACCACCTTTTGTTGGTTGCCGCCGCTGAGCGAGGTGACAGGCAGATCGGGGTCGCTCACCTTGATTGCCAGTTCGCGAATCATCTCTTTGACGCAGGCGATTTCTTTCTGCGGATTCAGCCATTTCCACGCCCGGCGAAATCCCTGCAGGCTGAAATCGGATAAGGTCATATTCGATTGAATCGACATCATCTGCACCACGCCTTCGCCCTGACGGTCTTCAGGCACCAGCGCCAGCCCTTTTTTCAGCCGCGCCTGGAACGGGGCCTTTTCGATATTTTCGCCGTTGAGATGGACGTTACCGCTCTGGCAGGGCATCAGGCCGACCAGGCCTTTAAACAGCTCCGTGCGTCCGGCGCCGAGCAGGCCGTAGATGCCGATCACTTCTCCCTTACTTAAGGTAAAGGTCACATCGTTGAGCTTATAGCCGCCGCTGGGGTGCAGCGCCGTCAGGCCTTCAACGGCAAGGACCGCTTCGCCTTTCGGCGCCGGCCGGTAGTCGAAATGTTTTTTCTTATCGCCGACCATCTGTTCGATAATCCACGGAATACTGGCGTCGCTGACCTCGCGCTCGCTGATAAAGCGCCCGTCGCGGAAAATAGTGATGTGGTCGCCAATTTCCATCAGCTCTTCCAGACGGTGGGAAATATAGATAATGGTGACGCCGCGGCGTTTAAGCTGTTCGATCACGTTAAACAGGATTTTGACTTCCGACTGGCTGAGCGCGGAAGTGGGTTCATCCATAATTAATACCCGGGTGTCCTTAGAAAGCGCGCGCGCAATTTCCACCAGCTGCTGATGGCCAATGCCTAATTCGCCAAGCTGGGTGTAGGGATCTACATTCAGCTCCAGTCTTTCCAGTAATGATTTGGCTAACTCATATTGATATTTTTCGTTAATCTTCCCTTTTTGAAAGAATTCGTTAGCCATAAAAATATTATCCATGACGTTCATATTCGGGAATAAATTTAATTCCTGAAAAATGATGCTGATTCCCTGCTTTTCAGCCTGGTGCGTTGAGCTAAGGGTCACCGGGGCGCCATCAAGAATAATTTGACCGGAAGAGGGTGTTTCAACGCCAGCAAGCATTTTCATCATGGTGGATTTACCCGCACCATTTTCACCGATCAGAACGTTTACTTTATTTCGATAGACCCGGTAATTCACGCTATCTAAGGCGACAACGCCCGGATAAACGCGAGATAATTCGCGAGTTTCGATAATAACTTCAGAGTCGACTGGTTGGGAATTGACGAGTTCTTGCCGCTGCATGTTATTGCCCTCCCAAACGAACAATTTTGGCTGGCGTAATATCAGGCACGGTCTGCGGAATATCCCAGGCCGAGAACACGCCGTACACCTGTACCGCTTCGCCGGTTTTCACCTGCGCCGTCTGGATCATCTTGACCGCATGTTCGTTAATCGCCCGGCTATATTCGCCAAACAGCACCTGATCGTTAAAGTCCTGATAGCTGGCGCCCTGATAGCCGTCGCGTAATAATGTGCCGCGCAGCGTTGGGCCAATTTGCACCACCACGTTGCCGCCACTGATATCCTCAATCGTCATCTTTCCGCTGCGCGAAGCGGAATCAATTTTGCTGATATTGCCTTCGACTTTGACGTAAAACACGCAGGGGTTTTCGTCCTGAGCGCGATAGCCTAAGGTTTTGCAGGCGCTATCGATATCTTTCGCCGCGCGCAGGGCGGTCATCAGCTCGGCAACGGGGCGCGCTTTAGCCACAACCTGGGGAACCAGCTGATCTTGCCATGTCCGATCGATATCCGCCATATGCGGGTTGGGCGGAGATTTAAGATCGGCCAGCTCCTGCTGAGAGACGATACGACAGCCCCCGAGCGCAAGAATAACCAGCGTCAGCGAGATTTTTTTATACATAATACGCTCCTGTGCGCCCCGGACGGGGCGCAACAACCCGAAATCAGGATTTGATATTGAAGTCCTGCACTTTGTCTGCATTGTCCTGAGTAATCAGAATGCCGCGGAACATCACGCGCTGCTTGGCCGGTTTTTCACCTTTTTGCAGGTAATTATCGAGGTCGGTCACCCCCTGAGCGGCGATGGCCTGCGCCTGAAGCATCACGGTGGCCTGTAGGGTGCCGGCTTTTACCGCGTCGCGCTCATCGTTGCTGCCATCGATACCGACCACCACCACATCGTTACGATTCGCGGCTTTCAGCGCGGCAATGGCGCCGAGGGCCACAGGACCGTTGCCGCAAATCACGCCTTTCACGTCGGGGTGCGCCTGCAGAATACTGTCCATAATGCGCTTGCCGTCGATTAAGGTGCCTTTCGCGTCCTGCTTAGCGACGCTGACCATATCCGGGTACTGGTCAATCACCTGGTGGAAAGATTTAGAGCGGGTCACGCAGTTATTATCCGCAAGATTACAGGTCAGTTCGGCATATTTGCCTTTCTCCGCCATTTTCTCGACAAATACGTTGGCGACTTCAGAACCGGCCTGGAAGTTATTATGGGTAATTTGCTCCAGCGCGATATCATCGACAGGAATTTCGCGGTTAATTAAAACCACCGGAATACCCGCTTTCTTCGCTTTTTCAATGGCGGCGACGCTGGCGGTGGAGTCGGCGTTATCCAGAATAATGCCCTGAACTTTTTTACCGATGGCGGTATCGATCAGCTCATTCTGTTTTTTGACATCTTCGCCATGCGACAAAATGGTGGTCTGGTAGCCCAGCTCTTTGGCTTTCTCGCTAGCGCCCTTGGCTTCAGAGGCGTAATAGGGGTTATCCAGCGAGTTAACCATGATCATGATGGTGCCTTTTTCTGCCGCCTGGGCAGCGAAAGAAAAGGCGGTCAGGGTAGCAGCGGTTAAAAGCGTTAAACGTAATTTCATGACAATTTTCTCTCTTGGTTGTTATTGTCGGGTACGGTGAAACAACGTAAGGCCTGTAAATCGAGTTTATGGGCCGGGGGTCTCCTTTTGTTGATGATTAAGAGCCTATCCATTAGGGCTATTTTACTGGCCATTTTGAACCAGGGCAGTGCTCAGAATCCTCACGTACTACGTGTACGCTCCGGTTCTTCCGCGCTGTCCGTGTTCAAACTGCCTGCGCCAATAACGCCTACTGGGATAGGCTCTAAGGTGCGTCACGCGTTCGATTCCCTGGTGGGCGTCAGGCGGACGTTGCCGGTTTCCATAATGTTCTGTTCACCGCATGGCGCCACTCCTGCCATCTTTTCTGCAGGCGCTGGTGGCGGGCCATATCGGGGATAAATTCGCTGTGTTCGGTTAAAAACGCGTTCAGGTCGGTTACCGATCCGGGATTCAGGGCTTTGCGCGCGAGCAGGGCCGCGCCAATCGCCGACAGCTCGGCAACGTCGCTGCGCATCACCGGACAGCCGAGCAGGTCAGCCTGATACTGCATTAGCCAGTCGTTCCTGGTTGGGCCGCCGTCGACCATCAGCGCCGTTAAGTGGAAGTCGTCCTGCTGGCGCATCGCTACCACGACATCGGCGATTTGATAGGTAATGGATTCCAGCGCGGCGCGAATCAGATGGGCGCGCTTGACGCCGCGGCTCAGGCCACAAATCACGCCGCGGGCGCTGTCATCCCACCACGGGGCGCCCAGGCCGGTTAACGCCGGCACAAAATAGACGCCCAGCGTGGAGTCCACGGAGGCGGGCAGGGTGTTGAGTTCATGCGCCAGTTCGGCATCGGAAAGTTCGCTCAGACCGGTGCTGTCCGCCATCCACGCCACGGCATCGCCGGTATGCGGAATATTACCTTCGAGTCCGTAGGTGATGCTGTCGCCGTCGTGCCAGGCGATGGTGGTGGCCAGCGCGTCGATATCGCACTGTGCGGATTTTACCGGCGCCATCACCGATGACCCCGTACCGTAGGTGGCTTTCACGCAGCCGAGTTCACCCAGCGCGTGGCCAAACAGCGCGGCGTGGGAATCCCCGACCATCGCCATTACGGGAATACCGTCAGGGATAGCGTTCAACCCCCGGGTATAGCCAAACAATCCGCTGGAGGGCTTGATCTCCGGCAGCGCGGCGCGCGGGATCTGGAACAGCGCCAGCATGTTGTCATCCCACTGGCCGGTTTGCAGGTTCAGCAGCTGGGTACGCGCGGCATTGGAGTAATCGCAGTAGAACGCCTCGCCCTGGGTTAAGTTCCACAGCAGCCAGCTGTCGATAGTGCCGAGGCAGATTTCTCCGCGCTCAGCCAGCGCGCGCCCCTCAGGAAGAGATTCCAGCAGCCAGCGCATTTTCGAGGCCGAAAACAGAGGCGCAATCGGCAGGCCGGTCACGGCCTTGATTTGCCGCTCTTTGTCGCTGTGGCGCAGTTCATCGCAAAACGCGGCGCTGCGGCTGCACTGCCAGGTGATCGCGGCGTTGATTGGCTTACCGCTCTGGCGATACCAGCCGATCGCGGTCTCGCGCTGGTTACTGATGGCTAATGCCGCGACATTTTCTGCGCCAATGTGCGCTACCGCTTGCGCGATAACCGCCAGCGAAGCGTCAACCAGGACTTCTCCCGACTGCTCGACCCAGCCTTCACGCGGCGTCTGGATCGCCAGCGGCTGAGAGAATTTCACCACGACCTGGCCGCGGCTATCGAGTACGACGGCTTTGGCATTGGTGGTGCCTTCGTCCAGCGCAATGATGAACTCTTTACGTGTTGCCTGCATTAGGTAGTCTCCTGAGTCACACTTCGTCCTGGCGCGGAGGGGGAAGTCGGCATTCCTCTTTATCGCATTGCTTCTTAGCAGGCCATGATGTGACAATTCGTTTTCACTTTTTTAATCACTGAATATATATTCGATAGTGATTATTTATTTGTTACCTTAGCCAGAAACTTCCCGTCGGGCTACAGGAAAAGTTATCAATTGTGCTGGCAATCACACTTATCCGTTTGGTGAAGCTTCCGGATGTCGGGGGAAAAGAGCGCGGTTTTCTGGTTATATACGATTGAAATATAAAAATTTATTGGCGAAGCCTTTACGCCTGAAGGAAAGCGTAAAGGCTGTGGGAAAGTGTTTGAGTGAGGAAATTACCCGGCGATAAGCAGCCTGGCCGTTGGATAATCGGTGATCAGAACATCGATATAACCGCCTGAAAGCGCGCCTTTGATAGCCGCTACCTTCTCGCTGCCGCCGGCAAGGGCCACCACGTTAGGGCACTTCTTCACTTTCTCCAGCGCCATGCCGATCACAGGATCTTCATCATCGCGTAACACCGCTTTGCCGTTTTTATCGTAGTAGTGCAGGCAAATGTCACCCACGGCGCCGCGTTCCGCCAGCACCTGCAGCATATCTTCGTGATAGTAGTTACCGGACGTTTTGAGCAGCTGCGAAGGTTCAAGGATGCCAATCCCGACGATGGCGATATCGACTTCGTCGAAGCGCGCAATCACATCGGCGACATCTTTGCTGGCCACGAGGCGATTTTTCTCCTCCGTAGAACCTTCGATGCTCTGGGAAGGGAGCAGCCAGGCTTCACAGTTCAGACGCTGCGCCAGGGTCTGGGTCAGGATGGTCGCCTGCACGTTACCGTTAGGACCCACGCCGCCGAGCAGTTGAATCACGCCGTTGGCCTTCAGGTTTTGCGCGTGAACCTCATCAACCATTGCGCGGATAGTCGAACTCCACGACGAGACGCCAATCAGATCTTTCGGCCGCAATCGCGTTTCCAGATAGTGGGCCGCGGCGGATCCGATGGCGCGCTTGATGGTGTGATCGCTGGCGTCCTCTTCGGTATCCACGACGATGGCCTGTTTAATTCCGTAGCGATCCTCGAGGCCTTTTTCAAGATTGAGGAAAATATTCGATGGCTGAACAACGCTGATTTTGACCACGCCTTCTTTTTGGCAGCGGGCGATCGCTCGGGAGATAAATGACTGAGAAAGCGAGAGAAGTTGAGCGATATCGGACTGCTTTCGTCCTTCAAGATAGTAGAGCGTGGCAATCTTAACTAATAGCCGTTGTTCATCCTGCTTAGCCATATATTTCCCCGAAAATCATTTACGTGCAGCCATTATGTTAGAGCTCATTATCATACGCGAAAAGAAAAGACAGTTAAGTGTGATGGATATCTAACTTTCGCCAATCCTCAAAATCAGCTATGGACAAAAACAGAACAGTAGCCGCATAATTGAATAAAGAGTCGTTAGTGAATATATATTCATAGCGATTTCAGGTCAACTGAAAAGTGCCCGGGTGACGTCACGCCCGGTGGTAAGGAGGCAGAATGTTCCTGAGTATGATGCAGCGGCGTAAGCCTTACGATGCGTTGCCTGGGGATGTCTGGTTTTTTTAGTCCCTGACGGAATAAATATTCCAAGTTGAAAATAAATTCAGAGGTATTAAATGAATCCCTATAGCTATGATGTCCAGGCCCTTGAGCGTAAAGCCCGCGCCGTACGTCGCCATATCGTCAGATTGAACGCCAACAGCCCTGCGGGCGGGCACACCGGCGCCGACCTGTCGCAGGTTGAACTGCTCACCGCGCTCTATTTCCGCATTCTGAACGTCGCGCCGGAGCGTCTGGCTGACGACCAGCGCGATATCTACATCCAGTCGAAAGGCCATGCGGTGGGCTGCTACTACTGCGTGCTGGCCGAGGCGGGCTTCTTTCCGGTTGAGTGGCTGGAAACCTATCAGCATGCGAACTCCCATCTTCCGGGTCACCCGGTGCGCCAGAAAACGCCGGGGATTGAGCTCAACACCGGCGCGCTGGGCCACGGTTTGCCTGTTGCGGTGGGGCTGGCGCTGGCTGCGAAAAAAAGCAACAGCTCCCGCCGCATTTTTTTAATTACCGGCGATGGCGAGCTGGCGGAAGGCAGCAACTGGGAAGCGGCGCTGGCCGCTGCGCACTACGGCCTTGATAATCTCATCATTATTAATGACAAGAACAATCTCCAGCTGGCGGGTCCGACGCGCGAAATCATGAATACCGATCCGCTGGCTGATAAATGGAAGGCCTTCGGGATGACGGTCACCGAATGCCAGGGCAACGACATGGCGTCGGTAGTGGCGACCCTGGAAGGGCTGAAGCAGGAAGGTAAACCGAACGTCGTTATCGCCAACACCACGAAAGGTGCCGGTATTTCCTTTATCCAGGGGCGCCCGGAGTGGCACCACCGGGTACCGAAAGGCGAAGAAATTGCACTGGCACTGGAGGAACTGAAAGATGAGTAATGCAGAACACCTGGCGAGCGTGATGGTTCAGGCCTTTATTGATGCGGTCGACCGCGGCGTCGATCTGGTGCCGGTGGTGGCTGACTCCACGTCAACGGCCAAAATCGCGCCGTTTATTAAACAGTTCCCCGGGCGTCTGGTGAACGTGGGCATCGCCGAGCAGAGCATGGTCGGGACGGCGGCGGGTCTGGCGCTGGGGGGCAAAGTGGCGGTCACCTGTAACGCCGCGCCGTTCCTGATTTCCCGCGCCAATGAGCAGATTAAAGTCGACGTTTGCTATAACAACACCAACGTTAAGCTATTTGGCCTTAACGCCGGCGCCAGCTACGGCCCGCTGGCCAGCACCCATCACGCGATTGACGATCTGGCGGTGATGCGCGGCTTCGGTAATATCCAGATTTTCGCTCCGTCTTCGCCGCGCGAATGTCGGCAGATTATCGATTACGCCATCGGCTATCAGGGGCCGGTCTATATTCGCCTCGACGGCAAGGCGCTGCCGGAGCTGCACGATGAAAGCTATCGCTTTGTGCCGGGGGCGGTCATCACCCTGCGGGAAGGCGAGGATATCGCGCTGGTGGCCACCGGCTCGACGGTGCATGAAATCGTCGATGCCGCGCAGAGGCTGGCCGACGCGGGGATTCAGGCCAAAGTGGTGAGCGTGCCGTCCATTCGCCCTTGCGATACCGCCGCGCTGCTGGCGGCCCTGAAGCCGTGCAAAGCGGTGATAACGGTGGAGGAGCATAACGTCAACGGCGGGTTGGGGAGCCTGGTGGCGGAAGTGCTGGCCGAAGCCGGCGCGGGAATCCCGCTCAAACGTCTGGGGATCCCGGATGGCGAGTATGCGGCGGCGGCGGACCGCGGCTGGCTGCGCAAACACCACGGCTTCGATGCCGCTTCCGTCGCCGGGCTGGCGCAGAAAATGCGCTGATTTTACGGCGCCGTAAACCGATAACCCGCGCGGTCTGCCGCGCGGGTTTTGTTTTTTACGCTGTGCAGAGCGTGATGATGTAGTCACCGGCCTTAATCCACTGCAGACGATACGCCACGGCGGAGAGCCGAAGCCGCAGGTTTCCTTCCTTTATATACGTCACCTCAAAATCGCGAAAACCCACGCCGTTCTGTATTTCGGGAGGACTGGCCTTAAACGCGCTCTCTTTTGCCGAAAACGCCAGCGTCAGCGCCAGCGCCGACGGCAGGCCGCTGGCGTCCAGCAGGCTTTTTTCCGCGCTATTGACGATGCTGCTTTCCAGCTCGGCCGCGAGGGTGGGAGACAGGATACGCTCAATATCAACGCCGACCGGCCCGGCGGAGACAACCGCCAGCGCGCTGCGTTCGCAGTGGCTGATGCTGCCGTACCACGGCGCAGGCCACAGGGGCTGGCGTTGGTCGCCAATGGCAGGGATCTCTGTCTCACCGACCTCCCGCAGCGCATAAACCGCGGCGATACGCCCGGCAAGATGTTCGCTCTGCCGCTTGCGGGCGCAGCCGCTTAGCCGGGCATGATGAGGCAGCCAGAGGAGATCTTCAGGCCGAAAGGTCAATGGGTCGAAATCGACACGCTGCAGCGAGCGATCGGCAAGCTGAATGATAGAACGTTGGGTTTGCATAGGGGGGATGTTAACAGATTCTCCCCGCCGCCCTCTATGGCAAGAGGGCGGGGGGAACGGTAAACAATCAGAAGTGGGTATTGACGCCCAGATACCAGGTGCGGCCTGATTCGTTATAGGTATTGGCGCCCGCGCCAGCCATATAAGAAACATCGGTCAGGCTACCGGTGGTTTGCGCATTCCCCGCGCGCCAGTGGCGCTTGTCGAAGACGTTATCCACGCCGCCGGTCAGGCTGACGTTTTTGGTCACATCCCAGGTGGCGCTCAGGCCAACGATGCTGTATGGGCTGACTTCATCCGTTTCAGAACCCACCGCGGGCTCACCTTTGTAGTTATATTTCTTCGGCTGCTGCTTGCCGTACCAGGTGAAGGTCGACTGTACGGAAATATCCTGCTGAATCTGCCAGCTCAGGGTGGAGTTCAGGGTATATTCCGGAATAATCGACAGACGATCGCCGGTTTCCTTGTTTTTACTTTGCAGCATATAAGTGATGTTATTGGTCCAGTTCACCGTTTCGCTGACCGGCACGTTCAGGGTGCCTTCCAGACCTTCAACCACCGCTTTAGGCACGTTTTCCCACTGATAGATATCAGTTTTCACTTTACCGTTCGTAGTCTGCGAAATCGGCGCGTAGCCGGCTTCGATTTTATCGCGGTAGTCGTTGCGGAACCAGGTCACCCCCGCCAGCCAGCCGTCGCGTTTAAACTCAAGGCCAATCTCTTTGTTGATGCTGGTTTCGGCTTTCAGGTCATCGTTACCCATCATGTAGCAACCGGTACCGGTGCCGCTGGCGTAGCAGCCCTGGCCTTTGCTATAGAGAATATAGTTCGGGTTGGTTTGGTACAGGCTCGGCGCTTTATAGGCGCGGGCGATGCCCATTTTCAACGTGAAGTCATCCCCCAGCCCCTGAGACAGGTTGAGCGACGGGCTCCAGTTGTTGCCGACGATCGTGTGATGATCGAAACGCAGCGCCGGCGTCAGCATGGTGGTGTCGGTCAGCTCCACGTTGTCTTCGGCAAACAGGGAGAAGATCTCGGCCTTCGAGTATGGGCTACGGCCGGTGCTGTCATAGCCGTCGATATCGCCGCCCATAAAGGTTTGGGTATTTGACGCCAAATCCTTCATCCGCTGCTGGTTCCACTCGGTGCCCAGCGTCAGGTTCTGGTTAAACACCAGATCCAGCGGGATGTTAACTTCGCTGTGCAGCATCACGTCGGCCAGGTCGATATCGCTGAACTGGTTGCTGTTGAAGATACCTTCCGTACCGCCCGCCAGACCTTCGCCTTTACGCGAGTTACGGGTACGTTCGTACTGGGCCCAGTTGCTGGTGGTCACGCCGTTATCCCAGCCGCCGTTCCAGGTGACGGAATAAGTCTGGCGATAGAGGCGGTTCGTCTCTTTCCCGTAGTTCTCTTTCACCAGATCGTTGGTATTGGTGTTCTGCGTATCGCCCGCGTAGAGGTTGCCCTGACGGCTGTAGCCGGATTCAAACTCCAGCGACTGCATCGGGGCGAAATCCCAGCGCACGACGCCGTTAATGTTCTTATTTTTAACCCCTTCACGCCCGGCAGGCATGGTATTAGCGTACGCACCGGTACGCTCTGACTGATGCCCGTCGTTGATATCCCAGGCATCGGCCTGCGTTTTATCGAGGTTGCCCAGCAGGCGGAAGCTGAAATCGCCGCCCAGCGGGCCGCTGAGGCTAAAGTTGGTGCGTTTGGTCGAGCCTTCTTCTTTATGCTCCGGGGCGTTCATGTAGGTGTTCCATGAACCGTGCCATTCGCCGTCGCTTTTCTTGGTGATGATATTGACCACGCCGCCCGCCGCGCCGTTGCCGTAGCGCGCGGCCGCCGGGCCGCGAATGACTTCAATACGTTCGATCAGCTCCGGCGGTACCCATGAAGTATCGCCGCGGGTATCGCGCTCGCCGCGCCAGCCCAGACGCACGGAGTTGCGGCTGGTCACGGGCTTGCCGTCAATCAGGATCAGGGTGTTTTCCGGGCCCATGCCGCGAATATCAATCTGGCGATTATTGCCGCGCTGGCCGCTGGTGGAGTTGCCGGTCAGGTTAACGCCGGGCATGGTACGGATAATTTCCGACACGTCACGCGCAGGCGGGCGTTTACGAATTTCATCTGCGGTAATGGTTGAAACGCCGGGCGCCTGCAGGTTCTGCTCGGCGGCGGTGACGACCATGGTTTCATCAGCGGTTGCGGTTTTGCTATCGGAGGCGGTTTCCGCCGCGCTCAGCGGAAACGCAGCCCCGTAGATTCCCAGATTGACCAGCAAGGCCAGGGATTTGATCCTGTTATTCATTGTAATTCCTGCTTTTTGTCGCCACCTTCTCCAAAAGACCCTTCCCAGCGGGAGGAGAGGCGGTATCAATGTTGCCAGTCGAGGGCAAAGGGCGCTCCGTCGCGGACTAAATGAGCCCTCTCAGACATGTTTAATTTTGAAAGACGCGCTTCCCACAGCGCGCTAATACGCTATTGCAAATGAAAATAGTTATCAATAATATTATCAATAAATATTGCGTTTATTAATGCGTTTGTTGATAAATGTCACGATAAACATAGGGTTGAAAAGGAATGCATAAGACAGGAAGTGACGACTGGTGGCAGCATATCTCCGGCCCGCAAATCGAAGCCGTTGACGGCGCGTATCGGGTAACCTTCTGGTGGCGCGATCCGGCGGGCAACGAAACGTCTTCGGCCATCCAGCGGGTATGGATTTATATCACCGGCGTGACTGACCATCATAAAAATGCCGTACCGCAAACCCTGCGGCGCATTCCCGGTACCGATGCCTGGTGCTGGCAAACCACGCTTTCTCCGACCTGGCGCGGCAGCTATTGCTTTATCCCTTCCGCCCGCGACGACGACTTTTCCCCCCAGCTTTTTAACGGTGACGGCCCGGACCGCGCGCTGCTGCGCGAAGGCTGGCGCAGGCTGCTGCCGCAGGCGATTGCCGACCCGCTCAATCCGCAAAGCTGGAAGGGAGGGCGCGGCCACGCGGTCTCCGCGCTGGAGCTGCCTGCAGCCCCGGAGCAGCCGGGCTGGGCGATGCGCGATGAACCTTATCCACCTCCGCTCTGCATCGAATGGCAGAGCCAGCGACTCGGCAACCGCCGACGGATATGGGTTTACGCCACCGGCGACGCGCAGCCGCAGGCGCGCCCGCTGGCGATTCTGCTGGATGGCCAGTTCTGGGCAGAAAGCATGCCGGTATGGGCGCCGCTGGCGGGCTTAACCCGCGAAAAACGGCTGCCGCCGGCGATTTATCTACTGATTGACGCGATTGATAATCCGCACCGGGCCGCGGAGCTTCCCTGCAATGAGGCGTTCTGGCTGGCGGTTCAGGAAGAACTGCTGCCAATGGTTCACCGGCTGGCGCCTTTCAGCGATCGCGCCGACCGCACGGTGGTGGCGGGTCAGAGCTTTGGCGGCCTGGCCTCGATGTTCGCCGCGCTCTACTGGCCCCAGCGCTTTGGCTGCGTGCTCAGCCAGTCCGGCTCTTACTGGTGGCCGCATCGCGGCGGCGCGCAGACGGGTCTGCTGATTGACCGCCTGAGCCGCGGCGAATTACATCCGCAAGGGCTACGTATCTGGCTGGAAGCCGGTATTCGCGAGCCGATCATTTTTCGCGCCAACCAGGCGCTACTGGCGCATCTGGAACAGCAGACGATTTTCTGGCGTCAGGTTGACGGCGGGCATGATGCGCTGTGCTGGCGCGGCGGGCTGACCGCCGGGCTTATCCAGCTGTGGCAGCCTTTATGCCGTGATGAGTAACAACGCGCGCTTTACGAGGAATTAGACATGCAATTCAGTAACCCCTTCGACAATCCGCAAGGGCAGTTTTACATCCTGCGCAATGGCCAGCAGCAGTTCAGCCTGTGGCCACACTTCTGCGCGCTGCCGGAAGGCTGGGCGGTGGAGTGCTCGCCGCAGTCGTTAGCGGCGTGCAATGACTGGCTGGCGGCAAACTGGTCTACCTTGACCCCCGCCCACCATGCATCCTGAGGAGCCCACGATGACCACACGTTTACCGCTGGTTGCGGCGCAGCCGGGGATCTGGATGGCGGAGCGCCTCTCGACGCTGCCCGGCGCCTGGAGCGTCGCCCACTATGTCGAGCTGCGCGGTGATATCGACCCGATACTGCTCGGCCGGGCCATTGTCACCGGGCTGTCGCAGGCCGACACCCTCAGCATGCGTTTTTGCGAAGATAACGGCGAAGCCTGGCAGTGGGTCGATGAACATCGCGCGTTTGCCGAACCGGATTACCGGGATCTGCGTGCCGCGAGCGACCCGCACGCGGCCGCGCTGGCGCTGATGCAGGCCGACCTCGGGCAAAACCTGCGGGTGGACGGCGGCAATCCGCTGGTCTGCCATCAGCTGCTGCGGGTGGGCGATAACCGCTGGTATTGGTATCAGCGTTACCACCATTTGCTGGTCGATGGCTTCAGCTTCCCGGCGATTACCCGCCAGATCGCCGCGATCTACCGCGCCTGGCAGCGCGGCGAAGCGACGCCTGATTCCCCGTTTACGCCGTTTGCCGAGGTGGTGGAAGAGTATCAGCGCTACTACGGCAGCGACGCCTGGCAGCGTGATAAACAGTTCTGGCAGGCGCAGCGTCAGGCGCTACCGGCTCCGGCCTCCCTTTCCGACGCGCCGTTGGCGGGAAGGGCGACCAGCAGCGATATCTGGCGCATGAAGCTGGAGGTGGATGCCGGGGTCTTTAGCCGGCTGGCGGCAGGCGCGCCGCAGTGCCAGCGCGCGGATCTGGCGCTGGCGCTGACCGCCCTGTGGCTGGGACGGCTGTGCAACCGAATGGATTACGCCGCGGGCTTTATTTTTATGCGCCGCATGGGCTCTGCGGCGCTCACCGCTACCGGCCCGGTGCTCAACGTTCTGCCGCTGGCGGTCACTATTGACGCCGGGGAAACGCTGCCGGAGCTGGCCACGCGTCTTGCCGGGCAGCTGAAGAAAATGCGCCGCCATCAGCGCTATGACGCCGAACAGATTGTGCGCGACCGCGGCAGAGCGGCGGGCGATGAACCGCTGTTTGGCCCGGTGCTCAATATTAAAGTTTTCGACTATCAGCTGGATATCGACGGCGTGGAGGCCATTACCCACACTCTGGCCACCGGCCCGGTCAATGACCTGGAGCTGGCGCTCTTCCCGGATGAAGCCGGGGGTCTGTCGCTGGAGGTGCTGGCGAATAAGCAGCGCTACGAGGAACGGACGCTGCGTAACCATATCTCCCGACTCTCCGCGCTGCTGGCCCAGTTTGCCGATAATCCGACCCTGCGCTGCGGCGAGGCGAATATGCTGTCGGCGGCGGAAACGGAACAGCTGCGGCAGGTCAACGCGACCGCCATCGACCTGCCGCTCACCACCCTGAGCGCGCTGGTAGCGGAGCAGGCGGCGAAAACCCCGAATGCCCCGGCGCTGGCGGACGGCCGCTGGCAGTTTAGCTACCGCGAGATGCGCCAGCAGGTGGTGGCGCTGGCTGAACAGCTTCGCGCGCGGGGCGTCAAGCCGGGCGATAGCGTCGCGGTCGCGCTGCCGCGTTCGGTATTCCTGACGCTGGCGCTGCACGGTATTGTTGAGGCCGGCGCCGCGTGGCTGCCGCTGGATACCGGCTATCCCGACGATCGTCTGCGGATGATGCTGGAAGACGCCCGGCCGTCGCTGCTGATTACCTCTGAAGATCAGCGGGCGCGCTTTAGCGATATTCCCGGCCTGGAAAGCCTGTGCTACCAGCAGCCGCTGGCGGCGGGCGAGTCCGCACCGCTGGCGCTCTCACGGCCGGAGCATACTGCCTATATCATCTTTACCTCCGGCTCTACCGGGCGACCGAAAGGGGTGATGGTCGGGCAAACCGCCATCGTCAACCGCCTGCTGTGGATGCAGGACCACTATCCGCTCTGCGCTGACGACGTCGTGGCGCAGAAAACGCCGTGCAGCTTTGATGTGTCGGTCTGGGAGTTCTGGTGGCCATTTATCGCCGGCGCGCAGCTGGTGATGGCCGAGCCGGAAGCCCATCGCGATCCGCTGGCGATGCAGCGGTTCTTTGCCCGCTATGGCGTCACCACCACCCACTTTGTGCCGTCGATGCTGGCGGCGTTCGTCGCCTCGCTGGAGGCGGAGAACGTCGGCGCCTGCCAAACCCTGCGCCGGGTATTTTGCAGCGGCGAAGCGCTGCCGACGGCGCTGTGTCGGGAATGGGAGCAGCTGACCGGCGCGCCGCTGCATAACCTGTATGGCCCGACGGAAGCGGCGGTGGACGTTAGCTGGTATCCGGCCTGCGGGCCCGAACTGGCGGCGGTAAGCGGCACCAGCGTGCCGATTGGCTGGCCGGTGTGGAATACCGGGCTGCGCATTCTTGATGCCGCCATGCGCCCGGTGCCGCCGGGCGTGGCGGGGGATCTCTACCTGACCGGCATTCAGCTGGCGCAGGGCTATCTGGGGCGCCCCGATTTGACAGCCAGCCGCTTTATTGCCGACCCTTACGCGCCGGGCGAGCGCATGTACCGCACCGGGGACGTTGCCCGCTGGCTGGATAACGGCGCCGTCGAGTATCTCGGGCGCAGCGACGACCAGCTAAAAATTCGCGGCCAGCGGATTGAGCTGGGCGAGATTGACCGCGCGATGTCCGCGCTGCCGGACGTTGCGCAGGCGGTGGCTCACGCCTGCGTCTTCAATCAGGCGGCGGCAACCGGCGGCGATGCCCGTCAGCTGGTGGGCTACCTGGTTTCTGACTCCGGTCTGCCGCTGGACGCCGTCGCGCTCAAAGCGCGGCTTGGCGAACAGCTGCCGCCGCATATGGTGCCGGTGGTGCTGATACAGCTGCCGGCGCTGCCGCTGAGCGCTAACGGCAAGCTGGATCGTAAAGCGCTGCCGTTACCCACGTTGAGCGGTGAGCGCAGTGGCCGTCCGCCGGAGCCTGGCGTGGAAACCACCGTCGCCACGGCCTTTAGCCAGCTGCTCGGCTGCGAGGTGAACGATATCGACGCCGATTTCTTCGCCCTCGGCGGCCATTCGCTGCTGGCGATGCGCCTGGCGGCGACGCTCGGCCGCGAGCTGGAGCGGCAGGTGACGCCGGGGCAGGTGATGGTCGCGTCTACCGTCGGCAAGCTGAGCGCGCTGCTGGCATCGGACCTCAGCGATGAGCAGGCGCAACGGCTGGGCTTCGACGCTCTCCTGCCGCTGCGCGAGAGCGACGGCCCGACGCTATTTTGCTTCCATCCTGCTTCCGGTTTTGCCTGGCAGTTCAGCGTGCTGGCGCGTTATTTAAGCCCGCGCTGGTCGATCGTCGGCATTCAGTCGCCGCGACCGCAGGGACCGATGGCCACGGCGGCGGATCTGGATGCGGTGTGTGAACATCATCTGCACACCCTGCTGACGCAGCAGCCCCACGGCCCCTATTATCTGCTGGGCTATTCGCTCGGCGGTACCCTGGCGCAGGGGATTGCCGCCCGGTTACGCCAGCGCGGCGAAGCGGTGGCCTTCCTCGGGCTGCTCGATACCTGGCCGCCGGAGACGCAGAACTGGGCGGAGAAAGAGGCGAACGGTCTGGATCCTGAGGTGCTGGCGGAGATTGCCCGTGAACGCGAGGCGTTTCTGGCCGCCCAGCAGGGGCAGGCTTCCGGCGAGCTGTTCAGCGTTATCGAAGGCAACTATGCCGATGCGGTGCGCCTGCTGACCACCGCGCACAGCGCGAAGTTTGACGGTAAGGCGACGCTGTTCGTGGCGGAGAAAACCCGTCAGCCGGGGATGGACCCGCAGGTGGTGTGGGGGCCGTGGGTCGGCGAGCTGGAGGTGTTCAGCCAGGATTGCGCACACGTGGATATTATCTCTCCGCAGGCCTTTGAAGCGATCGGCCCGGTGCTCAGGGAGATATTGGATTAGGGGCAGATGAACTCCCGGGTTGCGGCTAACGCCTTACCCGGGCTACCGTTTGTGCCAGATTGGGTAGCCCGACTAAGCGCTGCGCGAGCCGGGAAGCATTAGCGCAATGTATCAGCCCGGCTCATTTACCGGAGGCGGCACCTGACACGGCTGTCCGGGCTACCGGACCGCAGATGGCGATGAACCTGTAGCCCGGCTAAGCGCAGCGCGAGCCGGGAATCTCTACTTGCGGCCCAGCGGCACCACCAGCGGCGTATGCGCCACCGGATCGTCAATGATCGTACAACGCAGGCCGTAAATTTCCTCGATCAGCGCCGCATTGACAATCTCCTTCGGCGCGCCCTCGGCGACGATTTTGCCGTCGCGCAGGGCGATCAAGTGGGTCGCGTAGCGGCAGGCCTGGTTCAGATCGTGCAGCACCGCCGCCAGGGTATAGCCCTTCTCCTGATTCAGCTCGCTTAGCAGCTCAAGCAGGTCGATCTGATGGCTGATATCCAGCCAGGTGGTGGGCTCATCGAGCAGCATAATCGCCGTCTCCTGGGCCAGCACCATGGCGATCCACGCCCGCTGGCGCTGGCCGCCGGAGAGCGTATCGACGCTTTGCAGCGCCAGGTCGGTAATGCCGGTGGCCTTCATCGCCCTGCTGACCGCCTCTTCATCCTCTTTGCGCCAGCGGGTAAACAGCGGCTGGTGCGGATAGCGCCCGCGGGCCACCAGCTCCTGAACCGTAATATCTCCCGGCGTAGTGGCGTTCTGCGCCAGCAGGCCGATCCGCTTCGCCACCTCTTTACTGGCGTAACGCTGGATCTGCTCGCCGTCGAGATACACATGACCGGATGTCGGGGTCATCAGGCGGCTCAGGGTGCGCAGCAGCGTCGATTTACCGCAGCCGTTAGGGCCAATAATGGCGGTGAAGTGGCCGTCGGGAATGGTGACGCTCAGCGATTCGGCGATGGTTTTTTTGCCGTACGCCAGGGTCAGCTGGTCGCCGCGCAAACGGGAGGTTACAGCGGTCATTTTTTGCGGGACTCCTGAATTAACAACCCGATAAGGTAGATGCCGCCAAGGCTGACGGTCACCACGCCCACCGGTAACTGATAGGGCATAAACAGACGCTGCGCGCAGTAGTCAGACAGCGCCAGCAGCAGGGCGCCGCACAGCGCCGCCTGGGCCAGCCCCCAGCGCGCGGTGCCGCTGAGGCGGCGCGCGATATGCGGCGCCACCAGGGCGATAAACGAAATCGGCCCGGCGAGCGCGGTAGCGGCGGCGGTCAGCACCACCCCGACCAGCATCAGCAGCAGCCGCGAGCGCTCAACCCGCACGCCCAGGGCGCAGGCGGTATCGTCACCCATCTCCAGCAGCCGCATGCGCCGCGCCAGCAGCGCCCCGCAGACCAGCATCAGCAGAATCAGCGGCGCCGAGGGCCAGGTTTTTCCCCAGGTCAAACCGTTAAGCGAACCGGCATACCACAGCCCGGCGGAGAGGGCGGTTTCCAGCGAAGCGCGCAGCAGCAGCCAGGTATTGAATGCCACCAGCATAGCGCGCACGCCGATGCCGATAATAATCAGGCGAAAGGTTTCAATCCCGTTGCGCCACGCCAGCAGCCAGACCGCCAGCGCGGTAAGGATCCCGCCAGCCATGGCCGCCATGGCGATGGCCGCCAGGTTCTGGCCAAACATCACCATCGCTACCAGCACGCCGCTCCAGGCCCCGGTGTTAAACCCCATCACGTCCGGGCTCCCCAGCGGGTTGCGGGTCAGCGACTGGAAAATCGCGCCGCTGACGCCGAGGGCGGCGCCAATCAGCAGCGCCATCAGCACGCGGGGCAGGCGCCACTCGGTCACCACCATGGCGACGTTGCGCGGCGCATCGCCGAGCAGCGCCGAGATAACCTGCTCAACGCTCAATGGCACCAGGCCGGTGCCCAGCCCCCACAGGGAGACCAGCGCGCTGGCGACCAGCAGCAGCAGGCAGCTAAAAATCAGGCGACGAGAAGGCGCAATCACATGCCACCTCCGCGCGGCTGGCGGCGTACCAGCCAGATCAGCACCGGTGCGCCGATAAAGGCGCTGACCACCGAAACCCGCAGTTCGCCGGGCACCAGCAGGCGCCCCAGCACGTCGGCAAACAGCAGCAGGGCAGGGGTAGCCAGCAGGGTCACCGGCAGCGACCAGCGATGATCCGCGCCCACCAGCCAGCGGGCCATATGCGGCATCATCAGGCCGATAAAGGCGATGGGCCCGACCACCGCCGTGGCGCTGCCGCACAGGACGGTAATCGCCAGCAGACCAATAAGCTGAGTACGCGCGACCCGGCTGCCGAGCGCGGTGGCCGTATCGTTGCCGAGGCTCAGGCTGTTTAAGGCCCGGCTCAGCAGCAGCGTCACCAGGCCGGCAATGAGTACCGGGATCAGCACGATTTTCAATGTTTGCAGGGTGCGCACATCCAGCGAGCCCGCCTGCCAGAAGCGCAGCTGGTCGTAGACGTCAGGGTTAAGCAGGGCGATACCGCTGGAAAGCCCTTCCAGCACCGCCGCCAGGGCGACCCCCGCGAGGGTCAGGCGAACCGGGCTCAGCTGGCCGCCGCCCTGGCTGCCGGTAAAGGCCACCAGCAGCGAGGCGCCGAACGCGCCGCAAAAGGCCATCAGCAGCTGCTCCTGCGGCGAGGAGAGACCAAACAGCGCCGCGCCCAGCACGATAGCGAAGCTGGCGCCGGAGTTGACGCCGAGGATCCCCGGGTCCGCCAGCGGGTTGCGGGTCAGCGTTTGCATCAGCGCCCCGGCCAGACCCAGCGCGGCGCCGGCCAGCAGCCCGGCGAGGGTTCGCGGCAGTCGTGCATCAAGGACGATGGTGCAATCGGCGCTCTGGCAGGTGCCGGTGAAGGCATCAATGACGACGCTAAACGGCAGGGGTTTGGCGCCGACCAGCAGGCTGAGCGCAACGGCGATGATTAAAACGATTAAAAGACCCGGCACGGCAAAGGCGCGCGCCGCGGTCGTGGAAGACGACATGGCTTACATCCCTGACATGATAATGATAGTAATTATCGTTATCGATTCTATGCGGTTATGTTAGCATGTGCACCCATAAAAATGGTATGGAAAATAATAACAAGGCGCTGTCATGAACCGACAATCCTGGCTGCTGAATCTCAGCTTGCTGAAAACCCACCCGGCCTTTCGCGCCGTCTTTATCGCCCGCTTTATCTCGATCCTGTCGCTTGGCCTGCTGGGCGTGGCGATCCCGGTACAAATCCAGCTGATGACCCATTCCACCTGGCAAGTGGGGCTGTCGGTGACCTTAACCGGCGGGTCGATGTTTGTCGGTCTGATGATCGGCGGCGTGCTTGCCGACCGCTATGAGCGTAAACGTCTGATCCTGCTGGCGCGCGGCACCTGCGGGATTGGCTTCGTCGGCCTGTGTCTCAACGCCATGCTGCCGGAGCCGTCGCTCATCGCCATCTATCTGTTGGGCATCTGGGACGGCCTGTTTGCCTCAATCGGCGTGACCGCGCTGCTGGCGGCGACTCCGGCGCTGGTTGGCCGGGAAAACCTGATGCAGGCCGGGGCGATCACCATGCTGACGGTGCGGCTGGGCTCGGTGATTTCGCCGATGATCGGCGGCCTGCTGCTGGCAACCGGCGGCGTAGCCTGGAACTACGGCCTGGCGGCGGCAGGTACCTTTATTACGACGCTGACGCTGCTGCGTTTGCCGCGGCTGGCGCCGCCGCCGCAGCCGCGCGAGCATCCGCTAAAATCGCTGTACGCGGGACTGAAGTTTCTGTTTAACAGCCCGCTTATCGGCGGCATTGCGCTGCTTGGCGGCCTGCTGACCATGGCCAGCGCGGTGCGCGTGCTCTATCCGGCGCTGGCCGGGAGCTGGCAGATGTCGACGTCGCAGATTGGCCTGCTGTACGCCGCGATCCCTCTGGGCGCGGCGTTCGGGGCGTTGACCAGCGGACAGCTGGCGCAGACGGCGAGGCCCGGCGTGCTGATGCTGGCGACCACCGTTGGCTCCTTTGTGGCGATTGCGCTGTTCAGCCTGATGCCGGTGTGGGCGCTGGGCGCCCTGTGCCTGGCGCTGTTTGGCTGGCTGAGCGCGATAAGCTCGCTGCTGCAATATACGCTGATTCAGACGCAAACCCCGGAAAATATGCTCGGGCGTATCAACGGGCTGTGGACCGCGCAGAACGTGACCGGCGATGCGATAGGCGCGGCGCTGCTCGGCGGCCTGGGCGCGATTCTGACGCCGGCCGCTTCGGCAAGCGCCAGCGGCTGGGCGCTGGTCATTGTGGGCGTGGTGCTGGTGGGGCTGCTACGCGAGCTGCGCCGCTTTCAGCGCCCGGAGACGGCGAGCGAAAATTAATTCAGCCGGGTTTTCCCGGAGGCGGCGCGCTGCGCCTGTCCGGGCTACCGGCCCGCAGACGGCGGTGGACTCCTGGCCCGGGTAAGCGCAGCGCAGCCGGGGAAGAAGCCGCACCGATGTAGTTATCCCGGCGCAACCCAGGCTACCGACCTGCAGTTGCCCGGTAGCGCCACCGGGAA